>CALKYK010000494.1 GCA_938003715.1 uncultured Gammaproteobacteria bacterium | reverse complement strand
ACTTCGATGAAGGATCGAACTGGGTCGGGTCCGGATAGGGCTCGCTCGCGACCCGCGCGATGCCGACCACGGCCGGGACCTTGCAGCTCGAGTGATAAAAAAGGATCTCGTCGCCGACCTGCATGTCGTCGCGGATCATGTTCCTCGCCTGGTAGTTGCGGATGCCGTCCCACGGCTCGGTGCGGTCGCGTTCGAGGTCGTCGATGCCGTACTCGTCGGGTTCCGATTTGATGAGCCAGTACGTCATATCCGCTCCGCGGGTGGCGTCGAAAAAGGGCAGAAGTCTAGCATGCTGCCGGCAAAATCCCGCGAACTTCGCGGCGGTCCGCTGTGCTACTATCCCGTCACCTTCAGGCCGCTGCACAATAACAACCAGCAGTCACAAAGCGCGGCCGGCGCATAGAAACAGGGGCACCGACTTGGCCAATTTGCTTGCCAATATCTTCGGATCGTCACCGGTCATGCCGATCGAGAAGCATGTCAACATCGCGTACAAGTGCACTCGCGAACTACACGGTTTTTTCACGGCCGCCATTGCCGGCGACTGGGACGAGGCTGCTTCGGTGCGGGAGACGATCGCCGCACTGGAACACGAAGCCGACGACCTGAAAAAGGAGATCAGGCAGCATTTGCCAAAAAGCCTGTTCATGCCGGTGCCCCGCGAGGACCTGCTCGAGCTGCTGCTCGTGCAGGACAAGATGGCGAATCGCGCCAAGGACGTATCAGGCATCGTCCTCGGTCGCCGGATGTCGATACCCGATTCGATTGCGGCGGAATTCCTGGAGTTCGTGGATCGCAACATCGATGCCGCCAAGCAGGCGCGGAAGAGCGTACGCGAGCTCGATGAATTATTCACGACCGGTTTCCGCGGCGCGGAAGCGTCGCTGGTCGAGAACCTTGTCGAAGAGCTCGACCAGATCGAAACCGATACGGATGACCGGCAGGCAGCATTGCGCGCATCCCTGTTCCTGGTCGAGGGAGATCTCGACCCGGTTCACGTCATATTTCTCTACAAGGTCATCGAACTGACCGGGGAGATTGCCGACATGGCGGAGCGGGTCGGGCGACGCCTGGAACTGTTGCTTTCGCACTGATCCACAGCCGAACAAAAAAACAACAAGAGGCGGAAACATGGAAGCTGAGGTCATCTACATCGGGCTGGCCGCCCTGTTCGGACTATTCATGGCGTGGGGAATCGGTGCCAACGACGTCGCGAACGCGATGGCGACCTCGGTCGGCTCGAAGGCGCTGACGATCAAGCAGGCGATAATGGTGGCCGCCGTGTTCGAGTTCCTCGGAGCGGTGCTGGCGGGCGGCGCAGTCACATCGACGATTCGCAAGGGCATCGTCGATCCGCAGCTCATGAGCGGGACGCCGGAGCTCCTGATCTACGGCATGCTCGCGTCGCTGCTCGCGGCCGGGACCTGGCTGCTGGTCGCATCGCGCAAGGGCTGGCCGGTATCGACGACGCATTCCATCGTCGGCGCGATCATAGGCTTTGCGGCTGTCGGCATCGGCGTCGATGCGGTGCAATGGGGCCAGGTCGTGACGATCGTCATGAGCTGGGTGGTGTCGCCGGTGACCGCCGGATTCATCGCGTTCCTCATTTACATGAGCGTGCAGCGCCTGATCCTGCAGCGCGAAGATCCGCTCGAACGCGCACGTCGTTACGTACCCGTCTACATCTTTCTCGCTGCGTTCACGATCACGCTTGTCACGATCCTGAAAGGCCTGACGCACGTCGGTCTCGACATATCCATCACGAACAGCTATCTCCTCGCCATCGGCATCGCCGTAGCCATCGCATTGGTCGGTGCCGTCGCAATTCAGCGCATCAAGCCGGATCCGAAAGCGGAAAAGAAGCAGCATTTCTACACGGTAGAGCGCGTGTTTGCGGTACTGATGGTGGTAACGGCCTGTGGCATGGCCTTCGCGCACGGGTCGAACGACGTCGCTAACGCAATCGGACCGCTCGCCGCGGTCATCAGCGTTGCGCAGTCGGGCATCGTCGGCGCCCAGTCGGCTCTTCCACTCTGGGTGCTGATGCTGGGCGGCGGCGGTATCGTGATCGGCCTCGCGACGTTCGGCGTGCGGGTGATCGCGACGGTGGGCAAGAAAATCACCCAGCTCACGCCGAGTCGCGGCTTCGCTGCGGAACTGGCCGCGGCGACCACGATCGTGATCGCATCCGGCACCGGCATCCCCATCTCCACGACGCATACGCTCGTCGGTGCAGTGCTCGGTGTCGGACTCGCGCGCGGTATCGAGGCGATCGACCTGCGCGTCGTCGGCAAGGTGTTCGTCTCGTGGGTCGTGACCATTCCGGCCGGTGCGTTTCTTGCGATTGTGTTCTTCTTTGTTTTCAAGGCGGTGTTGCCGTGATCGTGCTCAGCCGCTGCGACACTTGAATGCTGCGAACCCTCGCTCCGCTGTGACGACCGTTACCGCCTCGGCGCGACGCTACGCGCTCGGCCTGATTACGGCCGTGTACGTGTTCAATTTCATCGATCGGCTGTTGCTCGCGATCCTGCTGCCGGCGATCAAGGCGGAGTTCGACGTCGACGACTGGGTGCTCGGCTTCCTCGCCGGCTCTGCATTCGCAGTGTTCTATGCGACGCTCGGGGTGCCAATAGCGTTACTCGCCGATCGCATCAACCGGCGCAACATGATCGCGCTGGCGCTCGCACTGTGGAGCGGCATGACCGCACTTTCCGGCGCTGCGGCGAATGTCGTGCAGCTTGCACTTGCACGCATCGGCGTCGGTGTCGGCGAGGCCGGTTTCGCGCCGCCGGCGCACTCCATGATTGCCGACTATTACCCGCCGGAACAGCGGGCGACGGCGATGGGCGTTTTTACGCTCGGAATCTCGATCGGCATCGCGCTCGCGTTCATCGGCGGCGGCTGGCTTGTCGAAAACGTGGGCTGGCGAAACGCGTTCTTCGTCGTCGGCCTGCCTGGCTTGCTGCTCGCGTTGCTTTTTCGCTTTACGATCGTCGAACCGCCACGAGGTCACTCCGAGGGCATTGCCGATACAGGCGAACGCTTTGGCGTGCTCGAAGTCGCGCGATTCCTGCTGCGCCGAAAATCCTTCCTGCACCTGGCTATCGGCTCCGCGATCGCGTCATTCAACGCCTACGCCGTCGTCAATTTCTTTCCCAGCTTTCTCGCGCGCAGCCACGGCATGAACCTGCAGGAGATCGGCATCTGGCTCGGACTGATCATCGGCCTGTCGACCGGCATCGGCTACGTCGGCGGTGGCTATCTCGCCGATCGCATCGGCCTGCGCAGTCGGCGTCACGCACTGACCGCGGTCGCCATTGCCATGCTGCTCGGCTGGGTTTTCGTGTTTCCGCTGTTCCTGCTCTCGACGCCGGCGCTGGTCCTCGCCGTATTCTTCCTGCCGTCGATGCTGTCGAATACCTACCTCGCGACCACGTTCGCCCAGACCCAGAGCCTGGTCGGCATCCGCATGCGCGCAGTGGCCGCCGCGCTGCTGCTTTTTATCCTCAACATCATCGGCCTCGGCATGGGCCCGCAGTTCGCCGGGATCCTGAGCGACCTGCTGGAACCGGCATACGGTATCGACTCGCTGCGCTACAGCCTGCTGATCATCGGCGCCGTGACCGGGCCCTGGACGGCCTGGCATTTCTACTCCGCCGGCCGCCACATCGAAGGCGACCTCGCGCGCGTCGACGAGGTCGACCCCTAGCCACCATTCAACGGCAGCCCGCCCGGCTCGGCGGGCTGTTACACCGCGCGCATGTACCAGTCGAAGTCGACGTCGGATACGACGTTGTGGAAGCGCCGCGACTCGTCGCGGCGGTTTGCGACGTAGACGCGGCAGTATTCTTCGCCGAGGTACTGCGGCAGGATCTTCGAGCGCGAGAACTTGTCGAGCGCCGCGTCCCAGCGGTTCGGAATCTTGCGCTTCAGGGTGACGACTTCGCCTTCCTTCACCATGCGGCCGGGGTCACAGCGGTTCTTCAAACCATGGTGGACACCGGCGAGTATCGCCGCCGTCACGAGGTACGGATTCGCATCGGCACCGGCGGTCCGATGTTCGAAGCGCAGGTTCTGTTAGTCGCTGACCGGGATGCGCAGGGACACGCTGCGGTGGTTGGCGCCCCAGTTCGGTTCGACCGGGGCGAATAGCTCGGGACGCAGGCGCCGGTACGAGTTCGCGTTCGGGGCGAAAATCGCTGTTGCCTCGGCCATCGTTTTCTTCAGGCCGCCGATCGCGTGACGCAATCGTGCGGAGTAGGGTGGCACGGCCATTTTTTCGCGTCCGTGCGAGAAATAGTTCTTGCCGTTTTTGTCGATGAGGCTCATGTGCACGTGCATGCCGGATCCGGCATCTTCCTCGAACGGTTTCGCCATGAAGCACGCAACGAATCCGTGCTGACGCGCAACCGCCTTGATGGCACGTTTCATCAGCACTGCGTGGTCGCAGGCCAGCAGCGGGTCGGCGACGTGGTCGAGATTGATCTCGAACTGTCCCTGGGCAAACTCGGTCGTGGTCGTACCCGCCGGGATGTCCTGCGCCTCGAAAACGTCGTTGAGGTCGTTCAGGAACTGTTCGATGTTCCAAAGATCGTCGGGGTGGTAGACCTGCGGGCCGCGTTGCGGGCGACCGATACCGGGAATCGGCGGCATTTTCGCCGTGGGCCGGTCCGTATCCCCCTCGAGCAGGAAGAATTCGAGTTCGACCGCCATGACGATCGTCAGGCCCATCTTGTGCAGCGGTGCGGCGGCTCGCTCGAGGACGTGGCGTGGATCGGCAAAGAACGCCTTGCCGTCGCGCGTGTAAAAACGGAACAGCGCCTGTGCCATCGGTTTTTTCGCCCACGGAATAGGCACCAGGCTGCCGGCAACGACCCTGGCGTCGATGTCGGGGTCGCCGTCGTCGGCCGTGTACGGAATCCCCGGGACAACATCGCCCGAGGTTTCGAGTACGACTGTGCCGCCGGGCAGGTTGAAACCCTTCTCGAACGTCTTGTCGAAATCGCGCGGCCGGATGCGCTTGCCGCGCAGGACGCCGGCAAGATCGGCGACGAGCAGTTCGATGGATTGCGGCTTGCCATGGCGCCGCGCGTCACGCTTTTCGCCATGCCGAACCTTCTCCATCGCAGATCGGACTATTTAGCCGCAAAAGTGCCGGCCGTACCAGCGCGCCGATGCCCGGTTACCGGCCGCAACTGCTTGGCCGGTAAAGGTTTTACCGACTAGCCAAGGTCCCGGCGCTCGGCCATAATGTGAAATATTTGCTCACATTGTGGCATCGAACATGAGCACCACCCGCCCGCCGCAGGGTGCACAGGCTGCGCTCCGGGCCATTCGCCTGCTGAAGCTATTTACCATCGAGCGACCGGAGATGTCGCTCGCCGAACTGTCGACTGCGGCCGGCCTGAACAAGACCACGACCCATCGCCTGCTGCGCGCGCTGCAGAGCGAGTCGCTGATCGACCGCAACCCGGCCACCAGCGCCTACAGCCTCGGCCCCGGCCTGATGGCGCTCGGCGTGCAGGCGCTCGCCAGCAGCGATCTGCGGCGACGGGTGCGGCCGATCCTGAAGACGCTGGCACGCGAAAGCGGCGAGACGGCGACGCTGGAGATCCCTTTCGAAGACTCCATGCTGATCCTGGACGAAGTGTCCGGCAGTCACGTGCTCGGCTCCGCCGGCAATATCGGCACGCGCTGGCCCATGCACGCGACTTCGACCGGGAAAGCACTGATCGCTTTCGATGAAGCCGGCGCCGAGCGCCTGGCGACGAACCTGAAACGACTGACGCCGCAAACCGTCGTCGACGTCGACGCCCTGAAACCGCAAATCGCGGAGATTCGCCGCCGCGGCTACGCGGTCACTGTGGACGAACTCGAAGACGGCTTCAGCGCCGTCGCGACCGTCATTCGCGGTGCGCTCGGCGAAGTGCAGGGCGCGCTGTCGATCGGCGGTCCGACGCAGCGGCTGAACAGCGCGCGGCGCGCCGAACTCGGCAAGCTGCTGTGCCGCGCCGCCGAGCGGCTCAGTCCCGAATTCTGAAAAATCCGCCGCAACGCTGCGTGGTACCATGCGGCGTCCCCAGGTCGACGGCGGTACCCGGTATCAAAAGAACAATACTCGCGGGATTGCTATCGATACTATGCTCCTCGGCTCTGGCCGACGCGATTCATATCGAGGCCCCAGCCGTACTGCTCGCAGACGTTGGCGCGGAGATCGTCGTGCGAGGTGCGGCGCCCGGCGCGACGATCAGCCTCACGACCGGCGAATCATCGAGCAGTGCCGCGGCGGACGAGAACGGTGCGGCGACGTTCGCAGTCGAAATCGGCACCGCCGGCAGCGTACCAATCTTCGCGCGCGTCGAAGGCGCCGAGTCCACCGCCGAAGCGCAGGTCCGTGTCCTGCCCGGCTGGGTTTCCGTCACGCCGCCACTCGTTGCGATACTGATCGCACTACTGCTCAAGAACGTCATTCCTGCTTTGCTGATCGGCATCTGGCTGGGCGCGACCGCTCTGCAGTCATTTTCGCCCGGTGGCGCATTCAAAGGGCTGCTTGACGCCTTCGAGACCTACGTCGTGCGTGCACTGGCCGACGTCGAGCACGCACAGATCATCCTGTTTTCGCTGATGATCGGCGGCACCGTCGGCATCATCACGCGCAACGGCGGCATGACGAGTATCGTGCGCATGTTCGTCAGCCGCGCCAAGACTGCGGTCAGCGGCCAGGTGTCGGTGTGGCTGATGGGGCTGATGATCTTCTTCGACGACTACAGCAATACCCTGGTCGTCGGCAACACGGCGCGCCCGCTGACGGACCACCTGCGGATCAGCCGCGAAAAGCTCGCCTACATCGTCGATTCGACGGCGGCGCCGGTCGTTTGTCTGGCCCTCATTACGACCTGGATCGGTTACGAGGTCGGACTGATCGACGACGCACTGCGCGGCATCGATGACCTGACCGAACCGGCCTACACCGTGTTCCTGAAGTCGATCCCGTACAGCTTCTACCCGATTCTCGCGGTCGTTTTCGTCCTCGCAGTGTCGGCGACCGGCCGCGACATGGGGCCGATGTACAGGGCAGAAGTGCGGGCGAGAGCGGGGCAGGTCAGCCCGGTCCTCGGCGCCGACCTGCCGGCGATGCACGGCGACAAGCTGGAGCCCAAAGCGAACATCCCGCTACGCGCCGTCAATGCGTTCGTGCCGCTGATCGTGCTGATAGTCACTTTGCTGGCCGGTCTCTACGCTACCGGCAGCGGCGAGACGCTGATGGACATCATCGGCTCGGCGGACGCCTACAAGTCCATGCTGTGGGCATCGCTACTGTCCGCCGTCACGGCGGCGGTGATGACCGTCGGCCAGCGCATTCTCACCGGGCACGAAACCGTCGATGCCTGGTTCGGCGGCGTGAAGGCGATGCTGTTTGCGATGATCGTACTGGTGCTGGCATGGGCACTGTCGGCGGTGACCGATGAACTGCATACGGCTGACTACCTGGTCTCGATACTGGCCGGCACGCTGCCGCCGCCGCTCGTGCCCGCGGTGGTTTTCATTCTGTCCGCACTGACCGCGTTCACCACCGGTACGAGCTGGGGTACGCTCGGCATCCTGATGCCGCTCGTCGTGCCGCTAACGTGGGCGGTGCTGGGCGCGAACGGCATGGCCGATGGCGCGCACATGCACATCCTGTATTCGGCAATTGCCTGCAACCTCGCCGGTGCCGTCTGGGGCGATCACTGCTCGCCCATTTCCGACACGACCGTGCTGTCGTCGATGGCGTCCGGCTGCGACCACATCGAGCACGTCCGCACGCAGATGCCGTACGCTGCGCTCGTCGGCACGGTCGCGATCGGCGTCGGCACGATCCCGGGCGGGTACGGTTTCCCGCCGCTGCTGTCGATACTTATCGGCATCGCGATCCTGGTCGCGGTGCTTCGCTACTTCGGTCGCCGCGCCGACGAGGCCGGACCCGTACCCGCAATGAACTGAGGAGAAACACATGCGATCGCTAACGACACTCTGCCTGCTGATGCTCTGCACCGCCGCGACGGCCCAGGAAAACGCCACCGAACAGAAGATTCGCGACGCGATGGCGGCCGACATTCGCACCGAGGCCGAGGTTGCGCGCGACGAAAACCGCATGCCGGTCGAAACGCTTTCGTTCTTCGGCCTCGAGGACGACATGCGCGTGATCGAACTATTGCCCGGCGGCGGCTGGTACACGAAGCTGCTCGCGCCGGTGTTGCGGGACAACGGCATGCTGTACGTTGCGATCGGCACCAACAACGTGCGCGACAACCTGCTGAACCAGCCCGGCTTCGACCGCGTACAGGTCCTCGAAATCGACCGGGAGCTGGTGCGCGACGGCGAGTTCGGCACGCGCACGATCGCGCCGTTCGAATTCGGCGTGGACAATGTCGACATGGTGGTGACCTTTCGCAACATGCACAATTTCACGCCCGCAGGCCGGACCAGCATCAACGCCGCTGTGTTCAATGCGCTGCGTTCGGGAGGCCTGTACGGCGTGATCGATCACTCGCAGCGGCACATGGCGCCGATGACGAGGGAGACGCGTCGGCGTGCCGATGTCGTGCAGATCATCAAGGAAGTGCTGGACGCGGGGTTCGAGTTCGTCGACTACTCGGACCTGCATTACCGGCCCGATGACGAACTTCTCTACGAGGTCGGGCGGCACACGGTGACAGGCAACACGGACCGCTTCACGCTGCTGTTCCGCAAGCCCTGAAGATCGCGCACCCTGGACGCCGCGGGAGCCGCGGCGCCGCCCGCCGGGTCGTATACACGGCGCCGGGACCTGACGTATATTAGCGACCTAGCAGGGAGCCAGGAGCAACGGCCCGTTTATGGCCGCCAAGCCAGTTATCGGCGTACCGGCAGACCGGCGAATTCTGGAACCGCATCCGTTCCACGTAGTCGGGGAAAAATACGTCACCGCCGTCAGGGATGGCGCGGACGCGTTGCCGTTCATGATTCCGGCACTGGGCGACAGTGTCGATGTCGATGCGATACTCGCGCGGATCGACGGACTGTTCCTGACCGGCAGTACGTCGAACGTCGAGCCGCATCGATACAGCGGGGAAACAAGCCGCCCGGGCACGAAGCACGACCCGCATCGGGACGAAACGACGTTGCGCCTGATCGATCGCGCACTGCAGTCCGGCGTGCCGCTTTTTGCGGTGTGCCGCGGTTTCCAGGAACTGAACGTCGCGCTCGGCGGCACGCTGCACCAGCACGTGGAAGAGCGGCCGGGCTATCACGATCATCGCGAGAACCCGGACGATCCGCTCGAGAAACAGTACGGGCCGGCGCACGACGTGCACCTGGTCGAGGGCGGGTTGCTGCACGGCCTCGCGGGTACCGACACGGTGACCGTCAATTCCCTGCACGGGCAGGGCATTGCGCGACTCGCCGAGGGCGTCACCGTCGAGGCGGTGGCCGATGACGGACTGATCGAGGCGTTCCAGGTCGATGGCGTGAAAACGTTTGCGCTCGGCGTGCAGTGGCATCCCGAATGGAAAGTGACGGAAAACCCGTTTTCAATGATTATGTTCAAGGCGTTCGGCGACGCGTGTCGCGATCACCGGCGCACGACAAGGTGATTTGTGAGTGAAAAAGATTCGATACGTCAGTGGCTGCAAGAGAACTCGATTGAGGACGTAGAAGCCTTCGTTCCGGACATGGCGGGCGCCGCCCGCGGCAAGCTGTTGCCGGCCGACAAGTTCGGTTCCGGAGAACTGAAGATGCCGGAAGGCATCTTCGCGCAGACGATTTCCGGTGATTACGTCGAGGACGAGGACAACGTCGAGGATCGGGACATGCTGCTCAAGCCCGATGCGACGACGCTGCGCCCGGTACCGTGGGCGACCGATCCTGCCGCCTCGATATTCCTCGACTGCTACATGCGTGACGGCACGCCCGTCGTGACCTCGCCGCGCTGGGTGCTGCGCCGGGTCCTCGAGATGTACCGGGAGCAGGGCTGGACACCGGTGGTCGCGCCCGAAGTGGAGTTCTACCTTATCAACCCGCACTCCGACCCGTTCGAGGAAGTGGAGCCACCGAAAGGTCGTCTAGGCCGCACCGAAACGGCGAAACAACCGTACAGCATCGACACGATGAACGACTTCGATCCGTTCATCAACGACGTCTACAACTACTGCGAGGCGCAGGGTATCCGCATCGATACGCTGTCGCAGGAAATGGGTCCCGCACAGTTCGAGATCAACTTCCTGCACGGCGATGCGGTCGATCTCGCCGACCAGGTGTTCCTGTTCAAGCGTACCGTTCGCGAGGCAGCTATTGCGCACGAGATGCACGCGACGTTTCTCGCGCGTCCGATCTCCAGCGAAGCGAGCAGTGCGCTGCATATACACCAGAGCGTCGTGGACAAGGACGGCAAAAACATTTTTTCCATGCCCAACGGCGCACCGAGCCCGCTGTTCTTCCATTTCATCGGCGGCCTGCAAAAATACCTGCCGCAGGCGCTGCTGGTGTTCGCGCCGTATCCGAATTCCTACCGGCGATTCCTGCGCTACTGGGCGTCGCCGATGAACCTGGCCTGGGCGGTGGACAACCGCACCGTCGGTCTTCGCGTCCCCGATTCGGGGCCGGAGGCGAGACGCGTGGAAAACCGCATCGCGGGCTCCGACGTCAATCCGTACCTGGCCCTCGCGGCAACCCTGGCCTGCGGCTATCTCGGCATGATCGAGGGCATCGATCCCGACGAGGCGATCGAAGGAAGCGCCTACGAACTGCCGTTCAGCCTGCACCGGCACATGTACGAATCGATCGGCGCTTTCGAGAACAGCAAGGCGATGCAGCAGACGCTCGGCGAACGCTTCGTCAAGCTGTACGCCAGCGTGAAGGCGCAGGAGTGTTACGCGTTCGAGACGATCGTCACGCCGTGGGAACGCGAGGTGCTGATGTTCAATGTCTGATGCCGCCGAATACATTTACTCCGATTTCAGGATGTGCGATGCAACTGCATCGCGTTGCCGCCTTGGCTAGCATGCCGGGCTCAGGGTCGCGGGCAGGCGGCCACAGCGGGAGTTAGTCATGGCCATCGTCGAGCAGCGCTCGGGCGCCGAGTGGCAGGAACTGGACCGGCGCCACTACCTGCACCCGTTCACGGACCACAAGGATCTCGGCAAGAAGAAAAGCCGCATCATCACGCGCGCCGACGGCGTGTACATCTACGACGCGGACGGCAACAAGATTCTCGACGGCATGTCGGGGCTGTGGTGCGTGAATGCCGGCTACGGGCGCGATGCCCTCGTCGCGGCGGCGGAAAAACAGCTGCGAGAACTGCCGTACTACAACAGCTTCTTCCAGTGCGCGCATCCGCCGTCGATCGAGCTGTCGCGCATGCTGCGGGACATCACCCAGCCGCAGTTCGAGCGGGTCTTTTTCACCGGCTCGGGCTCGGAGTCCATCGACACGATGATTCGCATCGTTCGGCGCTACTTCGAGCTGGCGGGCGAACCGGACAGGCAGGTGATCATTGCGCGCGAGAACGCGTACCACGGTTCGACCATAGCCGGCACCAGCCTCGGCGGCATGAAACTGCAGCGGGCGCAGGGCGGCATGCACGTGCCGGGCATCGAGCACATCGTGCAGCCGTACTGGTTCGGCAGCGATCGGTCGCTGTCGCCGGACGAATTCGGGCGCCGGGCCGCCCGTGCTCTCGAGGACAAGATCAATGAGGTCGGTGCCGACAAGGTGGCTGCCTTCGTCGGCGAGCCGATACAGGGCGCCGGCGGCGTGATCATCCCGCCCGACAGTTACTGGCCGGAGATCCAGCGCATCTGCGACGAGTACGGCGTGCTGCTGGTCACGGACGAGGTTATCTGCGGCTTCGGTCGCCTCGGCGAATGGTTCGGCGCGGATTACTACGGGGTGCGCCCGGACCTGATGACGTTCGCCAAGGGCGTCACTTCCGGCTACCTGCCGCTCGGCGGCGTCATGGTCGGCGATCGCGTCGCCGACGTGCTCGTCGACCGCGGCGGCGAGTTCTTCCACGGCTTCACCTACTCCGGCCACCCGGCGAGCTGCGCCGTCGCGATCGAGAACATCCGTATCATTCAGCAGGAAGACCTCGTCGACCGGGTGCGCGACGAGATCGGTCCGTACCTGCAGGAGAAATGGCACACGCTCGCAGAACATCCGCTGGTCGGCGAAACCCGCATGACGGGACTGATGGGCGCGCTGGAGCTGGTCCGGGACAAGACGTCGCTCGAGCGTTTCGATAAGAAAGTCGGCGCCGGCACCGTGTGCCGCGACATCCTCGTCAACAACGGGCTGGTCATGCGCGCCGTCGGCGACACGATCGTCGTTGCGCCGCCGCTGATCCTGTCACGCGAGGAAGCCGACGAACTGGTCGACAAGGCCTGGCGCTGCCTCGATCTCACTCGCAAAGCCATCGGATAGCGACATGACTGTCAAGAAACAGGGCGATTTCGCATTTACCCGGGACAGCCTCTACGGCACGACGAACGAGCCGACCTACGCAGGTGCGACGTCGTTCATGCGTCGCCGCTACACGCGCGACCTTGAGGGTGTCGATCTTGTCGTCACCGGCATACCGCTCGATACCGCAACGACCAATCGGCCGGGCGCGCGTTTCGGTCCGCGGGCGATCCGCGCCGGTTCGACGATGATTTCCTGGATGCGGCCGTACGATACGGAGGTCGACCCCTTCGACAAGCTGTCTGTGGTCGACTACGGCGACTGCTTTTTCGATTTCGGCCGGCCGGATACCGTGCCCGACGCCATCGAGGCGCACGCGACGGCGATCATCTCGAAAGGTCCGGCACTGCTGTCTCTCGGCGGCGACCACTTCATCGCCTGGCCGCTGTTGAAAGCGCATGCGAAAAAGCACGGCAACGGCCTGTCGCTGCTGCATTTCGATGCACACAGCGACACCTGGGAAGACGAGGAAGGCCGGGTCGATCACGGCACGATGTTTCGCCACGCCGCGAACGAAGGGCTGGTGGATCCGAAGCGCTCGGTCCAGATCGGTCTGCGCACGACGAACGACGACACGATGGACTTCAATATTCTCGACGGGCCGTGGGTGCACGCAAACGGCATCGATGCCGTGGTCGCGGAGGCGCGCCGCATACTCGGCGACCGACCGGTTTATCTTTCCTTCGACATCGACTGCCTCGACCCGAGCTGCGCTCCGGGTACCGGCACGCCGGTGTGCGGCGGCCTGACGACACACCAGGCGATCCAGATCATTCGCCGGCTTGCCGGCATCAACCTGGTCGGCATGGACCTGGTCGAAGTCGCGCCGGCCTACGACGTCGGCGAGATCACGTCGCTTGCCGGCGCGACGCTGGCGATGGAAATGATCAACCTGTACGCGAACCGGCCCGAGAGCTAACGCTCAGTCGTAGTCGCGCACCTGCCGCAGCTCGTAGTGCTGCGCGCGGTCGTCCCAGCGCTCGAGCAGAGCCTGCGCCGCATCCGGTACGTAGGCCTTTTCGTAGTCCTCGCCCTGGAAATCGATCACGTTCTGCAATTCGTCGAAGGTCATGACCGTTATGAACTCGACGACGTCGCCGGCAGCGCGGCGCAGGAGTTCGATCGACCGGTAGCCCGGTATCCGCTTCGCCTCGATCGACGGGAACACGACTTCGTCCAGCAGCTTCTCGTACGCGTCCGCGTTCTCGTGCGACGCGTAGCCGTGCCAGATACGTTTCACTGCCATCGGCGGCTCCTTGCAAATGCGACGAGCGGGAAGTGTAACGCCGTGGCTCAGAAACTCGGCGGCGTGCACGCCGATACGAGCACGCACTCTCCGCTGCCGACGTTGCGGAAGCGGTGCGGCAGCCGGCTCGGAAAGCGATAGGCGTCGCCGGCAGAGAGCACCTGCGACTGGTCGCCGACGGTGACCTCGAGACGGCCGCGCAGGATCACGCCGCCTTCCTCGGCGTCGTGGCTGAGCATCGACTGCCCGGTGTCGGCACCGGGCGCATAGCGCTCGTAGAGTATCTGCAGCTGGCTCGCCGACAGGTCGCTGCCGACCTGCAGGTAGGTAATCGGCCCGTCGGAGATCGTCGCCAGCTCGCCGTGCCGGTAGAAGTACTTTTCTCGGACGAAAGAGTCGGCGGCAAAGAACTCCGCGAACGACACGCCGAGTGCATCGAGAATGCGCTTCATCAGCCCCATCGACGGGTCGGTCCTGCCGCTCTCGATCAGCGACACGGTGGCATTCGAGACGCCGGCGCGGGCGGCGAGCCGTCGCTGTGACAGGCCCTTTTCCGCGCGCAGCGCCTTCAGTTTCGCGCCCAGGCTCTGCATCGGTCTTTCCCTGTTGAATTGTTGAATATCATCAACAATTTCGCCGCTTAAATCAATAAAAACATGGATTTAACTTTGGCAGTTTAAATATTGTTAACTATCGGGCCTTCGCGTAGGCTGCATGCCCATGGTCGACTCCGGTGAACACGTGAAGTCCTACTACGCAGCCTCTGCGAACTGGCACAGCGACTTTCCGCGCCTCGAGGGCGAGGCGCGCTGCGATGTCGCGGTCGTCGGTGGCGGCTTCACCGGCGTCTCCGCGGCATTAAGTCTCGCCGAGCGCGGCTATGACGTCGCGCTGCTCGAGGCGCACCGCATCGGCTGGGGCGCGTCGGGCCGCAACGGCGGCCAGCTGATCGACGGCATCGTCGAGCCGCACAAGCTCGACGAGATCCGCCGCAAGTACGGCAACGAGAGTGCGGATGCCGTGTACCGGGTCGGGCTCGAGTCGCGGGACATCGTCGTGCAGCGCATCGAGCAGTACGGCATCGAATGCGATCTCAAGTACGGCTACCTCGACCTGGCCCTGAACGACGACGACATTGCCTATTTCCAGTCTGAGATCGAGCGCAAGCGGGCCATCGGCTACCCGCACCGCATGGAATTCGTGCCGCGAGAGTCGATGCCGGAGGTCATCGGATCGCAGCGCTACATTGCGGGGCTGGTGCACCATGCCAACGGCCACCTGCATCCGCTGAACCTGTGCCTGGGCGAGGCCCGGGCGGCGGCGGACCGTGGCGCGCGCATCTTCGAGCAGTCTCCGGTGACGCATGTCGTGCACGGTGCCAATCCGCGCGTCGAGACGGCACACGGCACGCTGCACGCCGGCAAGGTCGTGCTGGCCGGCAATGCCTACCTCGGCAAGACGGAGCCGCGCCTGTACGGCAAGGTCATCCCGGCCGGCAGCTACATTATTGCCACCGAACCGCTCGGCGAAGCGCTCGCGAAAGAAATCCTGCCGCGCGACATGGCGGCCTGCGACCAGCAGGTCGGGCTCGATTACTTTCGACTGTCCGCCGACCGTCGCCTGCTGTTCGGCGGGCTGTGCAACTATTCCGGCCGCGACCCGAAAAGCATCGCAGGCACGCTGCGGCCGAAGATGCTGCGCGCGTTTCCGCAGCTCGCCGACGTGGAGATCGAATACGAGTGGGGCGGTTACATCGCGATCAGCGTGCGCCGCATTCCGCAGCTCGGGCGCATCGAGGGCAACACCTATTACGCGCAGGGGTACTCCGGCCATGGTCTCGCGCCGTCACACGTGGCGGGCAAGATTCTGGCCGACGCGATCGGCGGCGACGCCGAACGCCTGGACGTATTCGAGCGCATCCGCCACATCCGCCTGCCGGGTGGCAAGTGGTTCGCCAACCCGGCGCTGGCGCTCGGCATGCTTTATTATCGACTGAAAGAAATTCTCTAGAGTTTCAGCAAGGAACATCGTCATGAGTGACAACGTAGCGCGACAACTCGAACCGGCCTTACCCGACCTCGAGTCCTACTGGATGCCGTTCACCGGCAACCGCTATTTCAAGAAGCATCCGCGCCTGATCTCGCGTGCTTCCGGCATGCACTGCTATACGCACGACGGTCGCGAACTGCTGGACGCCGTCGCCGGGCTGTGGTGCTGCAACGCCGGCCACTGCCACCCGAAAATCGTCGAGGCCATCCAGCAACAGGCGGCGGTGCTCGACTACGCGATGGCGTTCCAGCTCGGCCACCCCACGGTTTTCGAGCTCGCCAATCGCCTGACGTCGATTGCCCCCGAGGGTATCGACTACGCGTTTTTCGTGAACTCCGGTTCCGAGGCGGTGGACACCGCACTCAAGATGGCGCTGGCCTATCACCGCATTCGCGGCGAAGGCGGGCGCACGCGCCTGATCGGACGCGAGAAGGGCTATCACGGCGTCGGCTTCGGCGGCATTTCGGTCGGCGGAATCTCGCCGAACCGCAAGATGTTCGGTGCGATGCTGCCGGGCGTCGATCACCTGCCGCACACGCACGACATCGAACACAACGCCTACTCGCGCGGCCAGCCGGCGTGGGGCGCACACCTCGCCGACGAACTCGAGGACATCGTCGCGCTGCACGACCCCTCGACGGTCGCCGCCGTGATCATCGAGCCGATCGCCGGATCGGCAGGCGTCATCCTGCCGCCGCAGGGCTATCGCGAGCGCAACCGCGAGATCTGCGACCGCCACGGCATCCTGCTGATTTTCGACGAAGTCATCTGCGGCTTCGGCCGCACCGGCGCAGAGTTCGGCGCGACGCGCTTTGGTGTCACGCCGGACCTGATGACGACCGCGAAGGGCCTGACCAGCGGCACGGTGCCCATGGGCGCCGTACTCGCCAGCGGTGACATCTACGACACGTTCATGACCGGGCCCGAGGGCGCGATCGAGTTTTTCCACGGCTATACCTATTCCGGCCATCCACTCGCGGCTGCCGCCGGTCTCGCCACCCTCGACGTGTATCTCGGCGAAGGCCTGTTCGACCGCGCGCGGGAACTGGAGGCGCCGTTCGCCAATGCGCTGCACAGCCTGAAAGGCGAACCGCACGTGATCGACATCCGCAACTTCGGCCTGATCGGCGCTGTCGAACTGACACCGATCGACGGGCAGCCGACGGCGCGTGCTCTCAGCATATTCCGCGACTGCTTCGACAACGGCGTGATCATCCGTACGACCGGCGACACGCTGGCGTTTTCGCCGCCGCTGATCATCGACGAGCGGCAGATCGAAACGGTCGTCGAGGCCGTTCGCGCGGCGCTGAAACGGGCCGCCTGAGCCCGAGGGAGTATCGCTATGGCACAGAAAGCCGAAGACGTCGCGGCCGTTCGCCGCGTCACCAACTGGATCGACGGCAAGCCGCAGCGGTCCGCGTCGAATCGCTGGGGCGACGTGTACGACTCCGCCACCGGTGAGAAATGCGCGTCGGTCGTGATGTCGACCGAGGGCGACGTTGATGCACCCGGGGCCGCCGCTGCGGCGGCGTTCCCGGCATGGTCCCGAACACCGGTACTCAAGCGGGCCCGGGTAATGTTCCGCCTGAAGGAGCTCATCGAGCGGGATCGAGCAGAGATTGCGGCGCTCATCACGCAGGAGCACGGCAAGGTACTGCACGATGCGGACGGCTCGATCCAGCGCGGACTCGAGTGCGTCGAGTTCGCCTGCGGCATTCCGCACCTGATCAAGGGCGAGTACTCCGACCAGGTCGGTAGCGGCGTCGATACCTGGTCGATGCGCCAGCCCGTCGGCGTCTGCGCCGGCATCACGCCGTTCAACTTCCCGGCCATGGTGCCGCCGTGGATGTTCCCGCTGGCCATCGCCTGCGGCAACACGTTTGTACTGAAGCCCTCCGAAAAGGACCCGAGCTGTTCGCAGAAGTGGGCGGAGCTGATGGACGAGGCGGGCGTACCGCCGGGTGTGTTCAATGTCGTGCACGGCGACCACGTCGCCGTCAACGCGCTGCTCGACGATCCGCGCGTCGCGGCGGTCAGTTTCGTCGGCTCGACGCCGGTTGCGGAACACGTCTACCGCACGGCCTCTGCGAACGGCAAGCGCGTGCAGGCACTGGGCGGCGCCAAGAACCACCTTGTCGTGCTGCCGGATGCCGACATGGAGCAGGCTGCCGACGCGCTAGTCGGTGCCGGCTACGGATCGGCCGGCGAGCGCTGCATGGCGATCTCCGCCGTCGTCGCAGTCGGCGGCGCCGCAGAACCGCTGCTCGAGAAGCTGCTGCCCAAAATCGAGGCGCTGAAGATCGGTCCGGGCACCGACAACGACAACGACATGGGGCCGCTGATCACGGCAGAGCATCGCGACCGGGTTCGAGGCTACATCGACATCGGCGAGCAGGAGGGCGCGAAGATCCTGGTCGACGGGCGCACCCACGCGATCACGGAGTCCCGGGGCTATTTCCTCGGGCCCACGTTCATCGATCACGCAAAGCCCGACATGCGCGTCTACCGCGAGGAGATATTCGGGCCGGTCCTGACGATGCTCCGTACCGAGACCTTCGACGAGGCGATTCGCCTGGTCAACGACCACGAGTACGGCAATGGCACCGCCGTCTTCACGCGCGACGGTGACGCGGCGCGCGAGTTCGCAAGCAGCATCCAGGTCGGCATGGTCGGCATCAACGTGCCGATCCCGGTGCCGCTCGCGTTCCACAGCTTCGGCGGCTGGAAGCGATCGCTGTTCGGCGACATGTCCATTTACGGCATGGAAGGCGTGCGCTTCTACACGCGCCTGAAGACGGTCACGTCGCGCTGGCCTACCGGCATCCGCGCCGGCGCCGAGTTCTCGATGCCGACAATGTAACGTACGGCGACGCATGAAGCTCAGCGGCGAATACCGCATCGCCGCGCCGCGCGAGGACGTGTGGCGCGCGCTGAACGACCCGGACGTACTCCGCAGCTGCATCCCGGGCTGCGAGGCGCTCGAGGCCACCGGTGACGGTGAGTATTCCGCGAGGATCGTCGCGGCGATCGGTCCGGTACGGGCAAGCTTCGATACGCTGCTAAGGCTGGAAGAACCGCGGCCGCCCCGGGCTTACAGGCTGGTCGGTGAAAGCAAGGGCGGCGCCGCCGGCTTTGCCCGCGGTGCGGCCGACGTACAGCTCGACGAAGCTGGCGACGCCACCGTCCTGCGCTACGACGCGGACTTCAAGGTCGGCGGCCGGCTCGCGCAGGTCGGGTCGCGGCTCGTCGAGGGTGCGACGAAGAAAACGGCCGATGCCTTTTTCGACAGTTTCTCGCGATCACTGAATGCCGGCACGGTGCAGACTGCAGCACAGCCGTCTGCGGGCGACTCGAACGTCTTTAGGCGGACCTGGATCGGTATCGCCGCCGCGCTGGTTGTTTTGCTGCTCTGGTGGTTTCTGCTACGCTGATTCGCGCCGGTAAAACCATCACTTTTCCTTCCGGAATCTCCGTTGTCCAGAACCGTAACGTTCATGCTGAATGGCGAAACCGTCCGCGCCGAAGTTGAGGCGCGCACGCTGCTCGTCGAGATGCTGCGCGTTGCGCTCGGCAAAACCGGTACCCACGTCGGCTGCGACACGAGCCAGTGCGGGGCCTGCGTCGTGCATGTCGACGGCCGCTCGATCAAGAGCTGCACGATGCTGGCCGTGCAGATCGAGGGCAGGGAAGTCACGACGATAGAAGGTGTCGCGAAAGGTGATGAACTGCATCCGATGCAGGCCGCCTTCCGCGAGCACCACGGATTGCAGTGCGGATTCTGCACGCCCGGCATGATAATGAGCGCGCTGGACCTGGTGCGCGTCGATCCCGATCCCGACGACAAGGCGATTCGCCGCTGGCTCGACGGCAATCTGTGCCGTTGCACCGGTTACCAGAATATCGTGCGTGCGATCCGCGCGGGCGCCGCCGCGATGCGCGACCGGCAGGGCTGAGCGTCGTGTACGAATTCGAGTATCACCGCCCGCAGACGGTAAACGAGGCCGCCGCTCTCCTGGCAGACCGTGAGGAGGCGCGCGCGCTGGCCGGCGGAATGACCCTGATCCCGACGATGAAGCTCAGGCTCGCGCAGCCGACCGATCTCGTCGATCTTGGCGCAATCGACGGGCTGGACCGGGTCGAGCGCCACGATGACGTCGTCGAAGTCGGGGCACTCGCGCGGCACGCGGACGTTGCAGCAAACACCGCGATGACCGGGTCGATTCCTGCGCTGGCTCGCCTGGCGGGGGCAATCGGCGATCCGCAGGTGCGCAATTGCGGCTCTCTCGGCGGTTCGATCGCGAACGCCGATCCCGCCGCGGACTATCCGGCCGCCTTACTTGCGCTCGATGCGACGATCGTCACTGACCGGCGAGAAATCCGGGCGGACGAATTTTTTACCGGACTCTTCGAGACGAGCCTGGAGCGCGGCGAACTGATCGTCGCGGTGCGCTTCAGGACCCCCGATACCGCGCACTACGTAAAGTTTCGCAACCCTGCGTCCGGGTACGCGATCGCCGGCGTATTCGTTGCGAAATTTCCGGGGCAGGTTCGCGTTGCCGTCACCGGCGCCGGTCCGTGCGCGTTCCGCGTGCCGGATATGGAGTCGGCACTGCAGGCGCGGTTCTCGCCGGCAGCGCTGAACGGTATCAGCGTCGACGCTGGTAATTTTGCAAACGACCTGCACGCCGACGCCGCGTATCGCGCGCATCTCGTCGGGGTCCTGGCCCGGCGTGCCGTGGAGAAAGCCGGTGGCTGAAACTCGCGACAGCCTGCCGCGCGATCCGGCCGCGACCGAGGCTCTGCTGGCCGGGCGCGACTACATCGCGGGACCCGAACTCGCCACGGTCGGATTGCTCGCCCTCGCAATGCGCCGCCCGCTGCTGGTCGAAGGTGAAACCGGCGTCGGCAAGACGGAGCTGGCGCGCGTGCTGTCCGACGCGCTCGGGCGGGAACTCATTCGCCTGCAGTGTTACGAGGGCCTGGACCTCGCCGCCGCCGCCTGGGAGTGGAACTACCCGCGACAGCTACTCGCCATTCGCAGTGCAGAATCGGGCGGCGGGCGCGCGCCGGCGGAGGACTCGCTGTACCGTGACGAATTCCTGATTCGCCGCCCGTTGCTGCGCGCCCTCGATGGCGACCCCAAGGCGCCGCCGGTGTTGCTGATCGACGAGATCGATCGCGCCGACGAACCGTTCGAAGCATTCCTCCTCGAGCTGCTGTCGGATTTCCGCATGACGATTCCCGAACTCGGGACGATCGAGGCGAGTGCCCCGCCGATCGTCGTCATCACGTCGAACCGGACTCGCGAAGTGCACGACGCACTGCGGCGACGATGCCTGTATCACTGGCTCGACTTCCCGAGCTTCGATGTCGAGCGGGAAATTCTCGAGCGCCGGGCACCGGCGCTGGAAGCGTCGCTGCGCGAGGACATCGTGAAGTTCGTGCAGCGGCTTCGCGGCGACGACCTGTTCAAG
>CALKYK010000493.1 GCA_938003715.1 uncultured Gammaproteobacteria bacterium | reverse complement strand
CAATATGTTGCTATTCTTGTGGCAAGAACCGCGCCAGTCACCTGGCGCGCGTATGCTGGAACGTTCGGTGTTGCGCCAACCAAACCTTAAGTTTGCAATTCCCGCACTTTTTGCTGCTGCTTACGTCGGTGCAAAAATAGGGGAGTATTTCAACCCAGCAATATCTGGACCTACGATCGTCGAAATTGATGCTTCGTACTTCAGTGCATGGCAAACCTACCACCTGATTCTGGGCGGAGTGATTGGTTCTTCGGTAGCGATCGTTGGTGCATTACTAAGATGTCGATTTCTATCGCAATTCTCGGTAATCATGGCATGGGGGTTTCTTTACAGCATTTGGCATCAAGCGTCGGATCCAGAATTCCTGCAATATGTGCTCTCAGCAACCCTGGAGTTCATGGTGCCATACACCGTGTCCGCGGCGGCGGTTCTTGCGGCCGTGTACTTCAGCGTTAGGAAATTGAGTCCGAGTAGTGATGAAAGAACCACCTAACAATGCGCTGCACTGGCCGCCCGGGCGCAGCTGTCACGCCTCCTGCAAGGTCTATACTTTGATGCAATCAACAGGCGCGCCAGCTACTGGCGCCCGTGAGCTTGGTCGTTAGGCGGCAAATCGGAGACGTCCAGTGCCCAGCCGATTCGCATATATTTGGCAGTACACAATCAAGCCGAGTGAAAAAGTGAGGTTTTTAGAAGCCTACGCGCCAGGGGGAGAGTGGGACAGATTATTCGGACGTGATCTGGCTTATCTGAAAACCACGTTGATTCAAGACTGCGACGATGAAAATCGCTACGTAACCATCGACTATTGGAAATCGAGAGAAGATCGAGATTCATTTCGAGACCGTTACTCTGGTGAATTTGAAGAGCTGGACCGCCAATGCGAATCGTATACGGAATACGAAGTGTTCTTGGGTGATTTCATTGAAGTTGTCGATATTGCCGCGTAACAATACGCTGCACCTCCCACTTGACACTGGCCTCGCTTCGCTGCCGCGCCGGTTGGCCAGCGTCAAATGCAGGTAAGCTTGATCGATAGGCGCACAAATTCGAGATCACATATATTGGAATGGCAACTATTTGAATCGCTCCCGGATCCCGCCTCAGCGCAGGTAAGAGTGGGACTACTTCAGAATGGAGGAGTCCCTGCAAAGGTAGTGTGCAAAGAGGAGTTGCCAGGGGATAAGACATGGTACGAAGTCTTTGTGCCCTCAGTACTTTTTCACCGGGCCAAATGGCTAAGCGCGGAATCTCGTGTAACCGAGCAGGAGCTCGTTTATCTGGCAACCGGGGAACTGAGGAAACCGGATGGATCGTCCTAGTTTTGTTGTTACCCGAGAGTGTAGGAATGGTGGTGCTCGACCCTACCAGCCGGGAGTCGTTGGGGTCGTGCGTCTAAAAATGCGCTGTACTAGCCACTTGACCCTGCCCGCCTTGCGCTGCCGCTCCAGGCGGTCTGCGTCAAGTTCAAGAAAGCTTAGACGTTAGTCGGCAGGCAAAAACAATGCGCAGAGTCATAGTGATATCGTTACTTTTGGTTGCCACAGTCGCCCTGGTATTTGTGACTGCGTACTTTGGGCAGCGATACGGAATAAAGTCTTCCACTCAAATAGAGGCTGCCTACATACCTTTACTGCAGAAGCAGCACGACTGCATAGCTAGTGGAGAAACTGAATGTATTCGAGCCACTAACGAAATGATGTCCAGCCTTTTAGCGACGCGGATGAAAGTATTGAAGGAAGAAGCACTTGTACATGAATCTGTCGAGGAAGAGGTCGACAATTACTTGCGCTGGATTGAAGTCGGCGACGAAAAGTGACAAAGCTGCGCCAGCGGCGCGCCGCGTTCCTTCCGAAACCGAATATTGGGCTTAACTAACGGCCGGAGACCGCCATCGATCCAAAGGCAACAACAGCTGATTGAACGAATTGGGCGAATCCAAACTACAAGAACAATGCTTGCAAGATTTTACTTAGTCGGAATACTGATCCTTATTATGAGCACCCCAAACTCGGCGGCTGGCGATTCGTCGTGGCTTCTCCTCGAATATCAGAACGAGGGTTATCCCATTGTCATGAAGGTTATGGAGGAACTCCCTTCTGAATCTGTGCGTGATCGGTTTGGGTGGCTAACCGTAATTTCATGGAAGTACGACCGCACGGAAAACAACGGAATGCCTTTGCCCGCAGTGAATAGCCAGATGGTCGATCTCGAGCACGCGATTGATGAAATTCAGGAAAATGAATTGTGTGTTCAGGTGTACAGCAAAACGGGAAACGGTCTCAAAGAGCTTGTTTATTACATCAGCGACCGCGATGAGTTCATGACCACTTTTAACGAAGTTCTGGCCGATCACCCCAGATATCCACTCGATATTGAATTTTTCGAAGATCCGCAATGGGGCGACTTGCAGACTGTGCACAAGGTCTATCTGAAAAAAGAATAGCCGCGACGAATGCCTGCTTTTAACCGAAAACAGCTCCTCGGGGCTTGGAAATTAACATTTAATGTATGACCACCGATGGCAAAAGCAGACTTTAGGTCCGGTACCAAGTGTTACCGAACAATACGCTGCACCTGCCACTTGACTCAACGCGCCTTGCGCTGCCGCTTCAAAGGGCAATCGTCAAGTGCAAGTAAGCTGAGTCGTTAAGCGGCACGACCGAGTACTTCGCACGCGTCCCTTTCCAATGGCGAAAAAGCAGGCAAAAAGCATTCCGGACACTCAACTCCCGAAGCTCGGTGTGGTGAAATCGGGTACGAAAGTTAAGCACGCGATTTTTGGCAAAGGCGTAATCGTAGATATTGCTCTTTGGGATGACGGTGAAGTTACAATCGGAGTTCAATTCGAGGAGCATGGACTAAAATGGTTGGTACCCGAATACGCAGGCCTTGAAGCTCGGCTTTCTTAATGTCCTGGTGCTGGATTCACATGCATTATAAAGTCGACGCCGGCTAAAATGATCGAAAAATACACACGGTGCCGCTGTGAAGAGTTTCGTTAAGTTTGAGCTATCCATTCGCGTATTGACAGTCTGCTTGATTAACTTTGCGACCGTATCAATAGCTAGTGAACCACTGGAATATCGTTGGACTAATTCATCGGACACCTGGTGCCTTTCCCTGGAACAAAAGAATTTTCACGCTTGCATACCGTTCAAAGTAGCAGTCGAGTCACTACGGCCGGGAAGTATTCTTTTTGTACAAGAATTGACAGATGTTCGATTACCAATTCGCATTCTATTTGTTCTCGATCATTCACCAGGTATTTCGGGAATTGTTGAAACCGATGACCAAACTCACCTCGTAGAAGAGCACAGCATTCTTGGTGCGACGGCGAAATTGTTTCGCGTTGGATCAGGATCGGTGTTGGAATTGGCCCTGCCTTACGGCGTACGAGCAGATTTCATTGGAGACGACGTTGATGAACTGATCAACGCTGCGAGCCTGGTGGTTGAAAAATGGTCGCAATGATCGTCGTGAAATCGCGCTTGCTTTTCTGCAGTCTGACAATGCGCTGCACTGCCCGCCTGGCCTCAGCTGTCACTTCTCTTGCAGGTTGTATACTTTGAGGCTCGCAACAGGCCAGCCAGCTGCTGGCGCCAGTAAGCTTTGTCATTAGGCGTCATTCTGGAGTCGTCGTTTGAACAAAGAATGGATTACATTTCATCTAGAAGAAGCCCTTGAGCAGCTTCAGGAAACTATTTCGAATCTTAAGAGCGACAAGGACTACTCTTACGGCGACTACGTAGTAGAGATAAGCCATCTCTATCACCACATTAACACCGCATGGAATTCTCGAGAAGCAAGTCCCAACGAAGTCGCTAATCACACGGATGCAGACTACGATAAGTGGCAGAGAATGCCAGAATTCGAGGATCTTCTGATCGGGACCCTTACAGAAGACGCCTGACAATACTCTGCCCAAGTCACTTGACCCAGCCCGCCTTGCGCTGCCGGTCCAGGCGGTCTGCGTCAAATGCGGGTGAGCTTAATCGTTAGGTTGGAGCTCGTCATGATTTCTACACTGCTGCCAACGACAATACTTACCGAAGCTGTCGATGGTGATACGCCTGATGCAAATACATCGTCGAATCAGGAGATTCCAGACTTAGTCATCGAGGTGTGACGTGTTGATTCGGCACGGAATTGATTCAAATAGCGAATGAGATTCGCTGTGGCCAGTCCGATAGAACGTTAGGTGGTATCCAGTAGTATGTGCCGGCGATTGGCCACCTTCTCCTTGTAATCGGAATTTAAGCCAGACTTACTACCCGAGGCCGATACCGACCCAGACTGAAAATCGGCTCGGCGTCACTCCGGCTCACTGACAGTCGATATGTCGATCAGCGGGTTCGCCGCGATCATGCCGTCAGCTGTGAGCTCGGGATAGGGTTTTCCCTGGGCACGGCACCGTTTTGCGATGTCGGGATACGACCACTCGAACAGTGTACGAGCACGCTCGTCGGGAGTCAGACGCGACTGGTCGTACAGCCCTGCCGCGCGCCGCTGTCGCTCGGCCTCGAACAGAATGATGCCGACGACTACCGACACGGTCAGCGACGACCCGTGACCGTGCATTGGAATGGCGATGTGCTCGTCGGCCTCTGCGCGCGCAGCATCGCTCAGGCCAATATGCTAGCCCCCGACCATGATCGCCACCTTCTGCGTGTAATCGATATCGCGATAATCACGCGATTTGTCGCCACTATACGCAGCCACGAGTCGCCAGCCATCGGCACGTAGCGCCGTGAGTGCGGCGCGCGTAGAACGGTGCGTCGTCACGGCGACCCAGTGCTTCGCGCCGCCGAGGCTCATGTGATCTCGACGCACCAGCTCACCTGTCGAAATGGTGTGCACTTGCTGGATTCCGACGGCGTCGGCCGCGCGGATGATCGCAGAAACGTTGTGTGGCTTGGTCACCGCGTCCATCAAGACCGTCAGGTCCGGTTGCCGGGCGTCGAGAGCGCGCTGGTAGTTTGCGGTTTGATCGGGTGGCATCGGTGTTCCTTGCCGCACATGTCCGGACATCCTAGCAGCGGGCTACGCGCACGGGACGGTACGGCTTCACAGTTGCTCGCTGGTGCGTCGAACCCGGGCCCAGCTTATGTTGCGTCGCCACGGTGAAAAGTCTTTCGAGCCATACGCATCCTGGCTGCGAGGCAACAAGGAGAAGCCCGCTGCTCATGGCCGAAAGCGACCTCCTGGAGCCTATTCGTTGGGACGTAATGGTTGACTGCCATCGAGGAAAGCAGATTTTCAGGCCAGTGCCGTATGCCGGCTAGCAATGCCCAGCACTGCCCGCCCGAGCGCGGCTGTCACACTCCGTGCAGTGTTATGATCCACGCCTCGCACGAAAGTGTGCCAGCTACTGGCGCCAGTGAGCTTAGTCGTTAGGGCGCTTACGATGAGACCTGCCGGAAAAGTGCCACTGTGGACTGGTGGATTAATCAATTCGCCAGGAGTGAATCCGCCAGGGTTTTTGAGATTCGTGCTCATCCTGTGTCTGTCGTCCCTGATCGGCACGCTGGTTTACGGAGTGCTGGCAATACTCGGGCACTTCCCGTTTGATTCGATGTCGCCTGCCGAAGTGCTTGCTTTGATGGTCGTAGTGTTTCTGTTTCCATTCACGATTCTGTACACAATCACAGTCAATAGCCCCCTGAGCCGGCTGCTATTGACCGCGAATTTCCTGGCATCAGTCGGGTTCCTGGCCTGGTTGCAGGGGTCATGGTTTTCACTAGTATCAAATCCATACCTCGCCGCAATTTGTACGTTTGTGTTGTTCTCTCTGGCCTGGCTTTACGGATCGACCCGGGCACGTGTCTACTACACGCTGATTGCGAATAAGCCGGTATCGCCCAAGCATCGACACATCGTGGATGAGCTGGTAAAGCCCACGGCGTCCCAGTTGTGGTTTCAAAGGCTGGGAAATATGCTGGAGCCATTCACGGCGATATTCGTATTCCTGCTGTCCGCTTTGCTTGTGTATGCTGGATTCAGAGGCCTGTCACCATGATAACCAGCTGCGGTCTAACAAGGCGCTGCACTGGCCGCATTGGCGGGTGCGGCGCGCCTGTCGCGGGAGCGTTTCGCCCAATAGTCGTACATTCCACTGGCGCCATGGTGCTTAGTCGATCTACAAAATCTTAAAAATTGTGCACAAGTTTATGAATCCAACGATCATTCCTACACTCCGTTATAACGATGCCCAGTCTGCCATCAAGTGGCTTTGCAACGCGTTTGGCTTCAAAGAGCATCTGGTTGTGCCAGGTGACGACGGTCGAATCGAGCACGCCCAACTCACCTTTGGCAATGGCATGGTTATGCTCGGCTCAGCTCGAGACGACGATTTCGGCAATCTACAAGCACCTCCAAGCTCGCCGGACGCAGTCGTAAGTCAGAGCTCCTATATTATTGTTCGATCGATTGATGAGCACTATCGCGACGCTGTCAAAGGCGGAGCGAAAATTGTCATGCCGCTAACGGAGGAGGACTACGGTGGCAAGAACTACTCGTGTCGAGATCCAGAGGGACACCTATGGAATTTCGGCAGCTACGATCCATGGACTGCCACTTAGAGGCGGCGCAGGAGATGGTGCGCGGTTCCCCACCCATTGCGGCGTGCAGCAGTCCAAAGTCCTGCAATCATCGTTCCGGCTATGTGCTCTCAGTGTATATTGCCACGGTTCTCGTCGCATGCTCTCCAAATGAGAAAGTTATTGAACAATTTCGGGACTATCGTCATTCGGTTTCGGACAAGCCGAGCGAATCTGCAACGTATTTCTCCCAGGCGTAT
Source organism: uncultured Gammaproteobacteria bacterium (assembly GCA_938003715.1). Classification (GTDB taxonomy): domain Bacteria; phylum Pseudomonadota; class Gammaproteobacteria; order Steroidobacterales; family Woeseiaceae; genus SZUA-117. Next base: position 14,481 of record CALKYK010000493.1, on the reverse strand, counting down.
CTAGCCGACAGCGTCGGTGCAATTATCGAATCCGACTTTCCTGATACTCTCGAGGTGTTAAATGCATTCTCGGATATTTTCGAGTACGGGAGAAAAATCAACAAAGTTCATGAGTACGAAGTTGAGAACTCCAGTGATGGCGAGGTCGTACTGGTCGTATACTTTTCGACAGCTTTGTCATCGGACCTCCACCGAGTCGATTATCATTACGTATTTGAAAACAATCGTTTTCTGATTGATAGCTCGACATTCTACTTAGATACGTTTGGCGACGCGCCAAGCAGAGTAATTGATGATTTTTCATCGATCAGCGAATCGATCATGATTGAGAACCAAGATGGTCATGGCAGAATCTGACGGTGCGCTGCACTCCCTGCCTGTGACTACCACGTCAATTACCGGCGTCAATGAGATGAACGTTAGAGGCAATTAATGAAGTTGGTCATGCTTCCAGAGATGGACGGTGCCGGCGAACTCTTGGGCGCTGTCGCTGCTCCGGTGCAGCTGCGACGACTATTGCATTGGCATGATCATGGCCTGGCAAGAGTCGCATCATATGGCACCCGAAAGCTAAAACGTCAGGCGGTACCCTGAATTGGTCGTACAAACGAAAATCTCGCGAATGGATCTGCTTCGCATGCAGCTTTACCTGCTATTTCGCATTTCAGCAAATTTCTATTTTTTCTTACTGCTTTGGACCTTAATGGCGTTTGCTGCGTGGTCCGCGCTCGAGGAACATGGAGTTGTTGCATACCTCCTTACCGTCACGATAATCGCGATCGGAGCATTTTTCGGAGCCGTCCTGTTCTGCGGAATCCTGCAGCTAATTTTCGCCTCAGAGAAACATGGATTTATCGGCCCACATCAATTTGAAATCCGTCCGGATGGATTTTCCGAGACGACGACGGGAACGACCACCGTGACCAATTGGGCCGGCATACAACGATTGTTTCGGTTTAGAAGTTACTTGTTTCTCATGATTTCTATGTTTCGTGTTCATATTATCCCTAGACGGGCCTTTGACTCTGACGAGGCATTTGAGAATTTTGCGGACAGTATTGAGAGTCATATGGGCGACGCCTGACCATGCGCAGAAACGGTCAATTCACCCAGCCCGCCCTGCGATGCCGCTCGATACAACCTGCGTCAGCTGCGGGTAAATCTTGTCGCTGGAGTACAGATGAGTATGGGAAAACGTGGCACTCTCCGTTTCACTGATGCAAAGCGTCCAATAACGACGGCTATTACCAAGTTTGGTGGTCAGCCCGTCTGGATATCCGGCCCTCAATGGCCCATGAGCCGATCGACGGGACTGCCAATGCGCTTCATCGGCCAAGTGGTGATTCCTGAGCATGTCCTGGCGGGCGATACTCCAAAGATTGCCTATATCTTTATGACCGATGGCGATGAATACGTTGATGGCACCTGGGAGCCGAATGGCGGTGAGAATGCGGTCGTAATCCAACCCGAGACAGGCTGCGAGGCACCGATCGTGGACGTAAAGCCTCTGGGCAACGGCCCAACAATCCAGCGATATGAAAAAAGACTATTCTCAAAGAAACTCAAGCCAGTTGATGTAGAACTGGAAGTCGATGTGGATTGGAAGGAAGAGCCAGATTTTGTTTCCGGGGGAGATCGCGCCAAATTCTCCGATCAAGAAAACGAGGCATATTGGAACGCTGTACAGGGCACGAAAATCGGGGGAGCGCCTGCATTCATCCAGTACGATGAGTATCCGGACACAGACAAGAAATGGTTGTTGTTGCTCCAGATTGACTCCTGCGACATTCCTTTTTTCCTGAACCTGGGTGATTCCGGGATCGCCTATGTCTATGTCGACGAAGGCGCGAAACGTGGAAGAATGCTGTGGCAGTGCAGCTAGTGCGATCTGAGCAAGCGCTGCATTTCCCGCACAGGCGTGCGTGGCAGCCGTGTTGCATTTGCTGCTTCCGCACCAGTCGCGCTGCGCACTTGCGTCAGTGATATCAGGCGTTAGGTACCGATGGTGGATGACCAGGCATTCGAGAAGCTCGAAAACTATCTGAAACGAGTTCCATCGATTGCAGGATCGATTGGGAAAGGTGCCGACGAGAGTGCCTGGTGGGTGAAATTCACAATTGATACAACCAGTCCCATCGCGTGGCACACTGTGCAGGAATTTGGCCACGTGTTGAACTACTTGTCAGCGGAAGAGCGCCTTCCAACTGTCTTCAGGCCCGTTTCGCCACCGCCGTATATGAACGGCGGGCCCGAAGAGTTTCTTTCCTGGGTCATCGAGTGTGAGGACCTCAATTTTCGTCCGGGTACTGTGGCAGACTGGCTCGAAGGAAGGCTACCGAAACCGGTTGAAAATATTGAGGAATGGCTGGGAACTGGCACCTGAAACGGCGGTTCAACAAGAGTCTGAGCATTTTCGGCGCACCCGTGGCAAGAGTTTTTGGCGGAACAGGCATGTCTCCAACTGGCGCCAGTGAGTCAATTCGATCGGGGAAGTAGAGTGGGGCTCTTCAGACCAGCTACAAAAATCCGATTCTGGACGCCAAAGTTCAAGCATGCTCCTGACGTTCGACCCCCCGGCATTCTCATCCTCGTGTCTGTTCTATGCATAATCTCCGTAATCGGGACGCTTTTGTTCGCCACCTTTCGAACATTGACCATCGGCTTTCAGCCCACTTGGGCCGAATCGGTAATCATTGCTGCCATTCATTTTTTGCTCCCAATTGCGATTGCCTACACCGTATTTACGAATAGCCATTTAAGCAGACCACTCGTCTTGATCTACGGTTTCGCTCTTGCTGCCTCGTTGTTTTTCGGCATTGGTTATTTTTCTCCTGCAGTCGAGGACGGTGCATTTTCCCGGATCGCAATACTGGCATCGTTAACAATCGTTGTCGCCTGGCTCTATCTCAGTCCAAAAATGCGTATCTACTACGCTCTGTTGCGCGAACGACCGCTGCCGAGCAAGCTGGCTCAGCGGGCGATAGACTACGTAGAGACTCCCTGGCCTGGACGAAGGGCGAGCGAGGTTCTTAACTGGATATCTGAGCATCTCGAGACTGTTGTATTGATCGGGCTTATAGTAACTGTGCTCTTGGCGTGGGCGAGCATGAGTGGGTAGAAATCGAACGTGTCAGCTGATTACCGGCTGCGCTTGTCGATCGGGTGACAGTATCACGCCTTTTGCAAAAGCTGTGCTGTGATGCTGGAAAGTGACGCGCTGGCTGCTGGTGCGTGCTGTATTGGACGTTAGACGGAGTCGGACATCCGTGCCATCCGAAGATCAACAAGTCGAATGCCAGGTTCACGGCATGGGTGCTGCGACATTCGTCTGTCAGCACCTTGCGTCCGGAGAAGGTAAGGGCGTCTGCGTTGGTTTCGATCCAGATAACCCACTGGCGCTCTACCCAGATGCCTGGTGCGAGGCGTGTGAGCAGCGCAGGGCCGCGGCAGGCGAATGGACCGTCCAGGTATCGAAAGAAGCCGATATCAAGCTGTTGTGCGGTGGTTGTTATTTGGAGGTGTGCGCTCGCAACTGGATCGAGGACGCCGACGCCTACCAGGCTCTCATCAACGCATGCATCGAACGGCTGCAGTCGGCACAGACCAAACTGATAGAAGATTTCGGTTTGAATGACTGGGAGCGCTGGGATTGGGATATGGACAAGCAAGAGCTTGTTTTTTCCCATGAGGGCAGAAAACGCGTCATCGCAAGTGTGGCGTTCGCAGGGACCTACTCGACCGAAAGCTGTACCTGGATGTGGGCATGGGCGAACGACAGCTTTCCCGAGCAGGTACGGTCGACACTCAGTACGGTAAAAAGCATTGGCGAAGAGACAGGATTCCGCCGGCTCACTCAGGGACATTGGGCTGCCGACGAGTATGACGGATGGCATATGACGGCATAGGTCTAGGCCGCCTTGGGTTGTTTGGGCGACTACAGCGCACCTCCCGAAAATGGCTATGTGTATATGGTCATTCGCGATGCAACTCGGCTCCAATAGCCGGGTGACCGTAACTAGCTGGGTTCGCCGCCTGATAATGCGATGCACCCGCTGCCTGGCCCAGCCTGTCTCGCGATGCGGCTTCGGTCTGCATTCGCCAATTGCAAGCAGGCATTGTCATTAGGAGACCTTCAACTTGACTGGAAACCGATTACCCGTCGTATTGACGAAGCTTGCTGCTGTCATCATCGTCGTCCTGTCGCTGGACGGGCTGGCATCTTTCGTGTCTTACACGAGCTCGGCAGATTTATCGATAAGCAGCAAGGCTTTTTCACTTGCACTCAGTTTCGGGGTCCCCGTGCTGATTGCAGCGTGGTTGTGGTTTTTCCCGGCCACAACTCTCGGTGCCGAACACGCGGTTCAGACAGATATTCAGTCGGACGTAATGCCTGATGAGAGGTTCGTTACGGTCGGAGTAACACTCATCGGTCTCTATACACTCGTTTTTGGCGTGATCGATCTAAGCTATTACGAGAGCCTCAGAATCGCAGAGCGCGATTATCTCGAAGCCGATGGATTGGGAATCTACGAACCGGCACCGGACCTGGTGGCCGCTCGCTATACGAATTTGCTTCAAACTGGCCTCGGCATTGTGTTGTTGCTGGGCCGGCGGGGGCTTGGCAAAGCGCTGGCCCACGCCCGAGGGCGCGGCACGGGTGACGCCTGACGATGCACCGCAGCTGCCACTTTACCCGGCCCGACAGTAGCATTGGTTATTGGTCAAACTGATGGCTGGTATCTCACTACGTCAGGCGGAAGCAGGCGACTTGCCGACATTGCGTGCTCTTGTTCGTTCCTATCACGCCTTTGAGGGCGTTACCTGTCCCGGCGGTGACATCGATGCGGCGGTGTCGCCATTGCTCGGCGCAAGCGATCTCGGCCGCATCTGGTTAATCAATGCCAGCGACGCAACGGTGGGATACGTCGCGATTTGCTTCGGCTACTCCATCGAATTCGGTGGCCGAGACGCCTTCATTGATGAGATGTACATCTCCGACCAGCATCGGGGGCAGGGCATCGGAACCGAGGCGCTGAAGCTGGTAAAGAATGAAATGCAGGCGTTCGGATTAAATGCCCTGCACCTGGAGGTGTCCCGTGACAATGAACGGGCGCAGCGGCTATACAGGAAAATCGGCTTCGCTCCGCGCGAGAAGTTTTTTCTCATGTCGGCACGCCGAAATTGAGCAGTTACCGAACCGTTTGCTGTAACGGACGCCAGGCGAGTCGCCCTTTTGCTGCCGCAGTATGGCCGGTGCGACAAACACCGCTAAAATGAGAGGTCAATCAATCAGTTGAATTATCGTGGCCAGGATTTTCCGCATTTTGCTACCGGTGAGCGATATAGAGCGGGCAACCGCATTCTACGGGTCCATTTTTGCCCAGCCTGGACAACGCATCTCTCCGGGACGCCATTACTTCGACTGTGAAGGCACGGTTCTTGCGTGCTTCGATCCGGTGGCCGATGGGGACGGTTACGAAGCCGCGCCGCTTCCTGAACCGATCTACTTCGCGGTCGACGATCTGCAATCCATGTTCGATCGAACAAAAGAAGCCGGTGGGAAATTTTCCGACCTGGAGATACCCGGCGTAGGACGCCTGGGAGAAATCGAAAAACGCCCGTGGGGCGAGGATTCCTTTTACGTCTCCGATCCCTTCGGCAATCCCTTGTGTTTCGTGAGTAAGGCGTCAGTTTTCACCGGCACTACAGGCGCTGCATAATTGGGCGTCGAACTTGTAACAACGATTGCCGCAGCCGCGATTCTGGCAGCGTTTGCATGGCTGTGGATTAGAGCCAAACGGCAGGATCGGGCCGATCGCGAGTACGACGCCCAGGTGACAGGGAGCCGTAGCGGATCCATCAAGATTGCCGTCGATGGAAGAAAAGTCAATTCAGAATTCGAGATGGGAAAAAGCGTAGACTTTGTTATTTATCGATCGAGTCTGACCTGGGAAAACGGCAGTCCCCTCAAACAGGATGAACTTGAAAACTTTCGCTCAGCCGTCGATGCGTGGTGCAGGTCCAGAGGGTCGTCATTTGAAGTTGCAGATGACACCTGAAGATGCGCTACCGATATGAGGTTTATTGCGTATCTACGCTCGATCTTTACCAGCGATCCTTTGTACGTTCGAATTCGAACCGACCAGCTTTACATACGAAATGTCGCGAACGGGCGTGAATACAGGGATCATCCATGCGTAGCGCTGGACGACAGCGATACCGTTGTGGCGACGGGACAAGCTGCCATTCAGGAGTTTAGTCGGAACGACAAGATTCGCCTGGTCAATGGATTCGATCATCCGCGAAGTATCATCAATGAGTTCAAGAATGCGGAACTGGCATTGCAGCACGGTGTTCGACGTATCTACGGTGATACGGTTTTCTCACCGTCGCCGATCATCGTTATGCACCCATTGGAGCGATTGGACGGTGGACTCACGGAAGTGGAGCATCGCGCACTGACAGAGCTGGCGACAGGCGCGGGAGCGTGGAAAGCATTCGTCTGGACGGGCCGGGAGCTCGCGGACCAGGAAATACAATCCGACGTACTGGCGGGAGGCAAGACAAGAGAATTTCCATGAATTACTCGGTATCAATAGATGTTCCGGCTCTGGATGATGGCCTTCGGTTCTACGGAGAGGCATTCGGATTCGTTGAATCAGCTCGGCCGGTGGAGGGTTATGCTGTCCTGAAGTGCAACGACGTCGAAATTGCCCTGATCGAGAAGGCGGCGGGAACACATCCTGCGGAGGGCGCGAGCGACATCCGACGATACGAGCGACATTGGACCCCGGTCCACATCGACTTCCATGTCGAGCAATTCGAAGAAGTCCTTAACAGGGCAGTAAACGCCGGTGCACGTTGTGAACAGCGATTCGACGGCGGAGATCACCCGCCTGTAGCGTTCTGCAGCGACCCGTTCGGCCACGGCTTCTGCATTATCGGCAAAAAGCCGGGCAGTTCCTGATCCTGGTGGCGATTCAGGCCGGCAGAACGTCTGGGCCAAATGCCCGAACTCTCGTGGTACCGGGGTAGAGTCAGTGCGGCCAGCAAGGTTGAAAAAAATGCTCAAATGGGCCTGGCATTTCCTGCTCGTACTCATCGCCGCAATCGTCGGCGGACTGGCATTGTACGCACTGTTTCCCGATATAACGCCCTATGTCGGAGAGACGGGCGCAGCGATCTGGTCATGGTTTGCAATCTTGGCGAGCGGCATTGCAGCTCACATAGCACTACGCAGGAGCGATTTGCACAGGGTCTCGATGGTCCTGGCGGCTATCCTGGCCAGCGCGTCGTCGGTGGCGGTTCTAGCTTACCCGGTTATGGTGCTGGTCGACTTTCCATTCCGGGACGAATGGTTCGATGTGCTGATGGTATTGGCTTTCGTTGCGCTGAGCATTGCATGTCTCGTGTTTTTTCCCGTTTATCTGTTCAGCCGCAAATTGAGACGCCCGCTAACCCGGGTATACCTTGCCCTGGGCGCGCTGATTCCGATCGGATGGGTCGTGACCGCACGACCATTCGGCGATCATGAATTGGTCTGGGACATGTTGATCGCCGTGCCGCTGGCTTTATTCGGAACTGCGGGGGGATGGACCTTTTCCCTGATCGTCAGACGCACGCTAGATCTCGACGCCGAACCGCCAGAGACCGCCTGAAGGTGCAATGCCTGGTCTGTTGCCGCGGGCATTAAGGCCCGCGATGTTCGACCGCGGACGTCACGGTAATCGAGTGGTCAGATCAAAATTGCTAGTGAACAGTCCTTTAAGGAGAACGATTGCAGATGAAAAAAGCGACTTACCGCCTTGGCAACGTCCTGGTCGTGGCAGCACTTGCAGGCGCGCCAGTCGCCGGTTGGGCGCAGGTTGACCCGTACTGGCTTCGGAGCTGGAACGAGGCCGACGCCAGTCGCCCGGCAGAAACAGGTTCCTCGAGCAGGATTGCAGCGGCAGACGAGCCGGGCGTGCCGTTCGTCATCCGGGGCCAGGTCGTCACTCCCGACGGCGCGCCGGCAGGGGGAGTCGTAGTTCACGCGTATCACAGGGATCGCGACGGATACGATTTCGGCCCTGGCGACAATGCCCTCACGACGTGGCGCCTGCAGGGATGGGTCGAGACCGATCAGTCGGGACGATTCGAGTTTCGAACCATAAGGCCCGCAGCAGATCACCTGGGTCGAGAAGCGGCGCACATCCACTTTACGCTGGTGTCCGATTATTTCGGCCGACAGTGGGCGCCAACCATTTACCTGTCGGACGATCCGCTGGTCACGAAGACTCAGCGTCGGCAGTCCGAAAAAGCCGGTGTGTTCGGCGGTGTCCGGGAGGTCGAAATCGAAAACGGCACGCAGACGGTCGAGGTACGATTCCGGTTGAGTGAATCGGGTGACTTCTAGTCCGGGCAAACCCGTAGCATCCGTGTCTATCGTTACATCGGGTCCAAATACGATGCGCCGAAGCGCTTCTGGTCAGGTAGCGATCGAAAATGGATAGCAAGACAGTTTCGGCGAGCATACGAAAGGTGGTCCATCCTTGTCTCAGGGACAACGGATTTCAGCGTTTTTCGGATCGGCATGCGTGGCGACTCCATGACGACCGGATCGATGTCGTCAACTTCCAGTCATTCAACTCGTATACAGCAGCGTCGATCGGCTGTACCACCTACTCCTTCTCGGTCAATCTGGGTACGTACTTTCGTTTTGTGCCGGATCATATTGTCATCGCGAGGAATCCGTGGACAAACAAGAGAAAACTGCCTAAAGAATACGAATGCCTTTTTCGAGGTTCCCTGCTTCGAAGTTTTCCGCAGAAAGAGCTCGATCGTCGCGACGTCTGGTACATCGATCCACGGGGGAGGTACCTTGACGGTGCCATGGAGAATGCCCGGCTGTTATTGAACGGCGAAGGCATGCTCTGGTTCGAGCGCTTCGATCACGAATCGGAAATCTTGGGCCTGCTTCTCGATGGCGATCAGAAAATGCCGTACCTGTGGGGTTTCGGCAATCGGCCCAGCCCGGTGCGAAGCTTGCTGACCGGTTACTTAGCATTAAAGCTCGGTCAAAATCAGCTGGCGGTGACGGAACTGGAAAACGCGGCGGCTCACACAGGATTTGATGGAATCAGGGCAGCGATTGCGGAAGACATTAAAAAGGCGAAGGCGTCTTTTTCGAGCCGCGGTTCCTGATGGCGACCGACTGAATGTTCCGCGCAGCCGCGCCGATTCGGAATACTGCAACCGGTCATAAATCCTGAATCTGAAAAATCGATATGGCCGCATTTGTCCTCAAAATCGTCGCATCGCTGGTCGTCGCGATGGTCCACTGCATCGGCAGATTGGGATTTCCGAACTTGCGCAGCAGCTTGAGATCTAAATGTATCTTGTTGAATCAATTGCAGAAATAGGGAAGGATCATGGCGCCCGATACACGGAATACGTCGAACCGACGTGTACGTCAAAGTAAGCGTTCGTTTACCGATCTTGTTGCAGCAGATGAGGATGATGTCATCGGATTCGGGTAGGTGGATTTGGAGCCACGCCACGGCGGGATGCGAGATCACTCGCCGGCTTTCCGCAGGTAAACTATCGAACGATGGATGACAGCCGTGCAAATTCCTGGACGCGTTTCGCCGTCGAAGGCGCGGTCATTGTCGTCAGCATCCTGCTGGCGTTCGCAATCGATGCGTGGTGGGACGAGCGCAACGCACGCAATGCCGAGATCGAACAGCTGGTTCGGGTTGCGCAGGAGTTGCAGGCAAATTCGAAAAGACTGCAACAAAAGATAGAGGTCCTGAATTCGGCAATCGAAGGTACGGAGGAACTCATTTCCTGGATGGGCCCCGAACCGATCGATGTATCGCCAGCCGTCTATCACGGGCAGTGGGCAAAATTCTTCTCGATCGGCATGTATTCGGTGCTTCGCGGCGCAGTACAGGAATACCTCGCGTCAGGAACGGCGGGAGATTCGCGCCATGCAACGATTCGCGATGCGCTCTGGAAGTGGCACAGCGAGGCCGACGAACTGGAAAAGCAATACGAACTCCTGCGGGTCACTCATGCGAGAATCAGCGACTACGCCGACGATCGTGTCCCGTCGCTATACGACATTGTCGGCAGCGGTTTTTTCAGTTCGCAGCTCGCATCGAAATTTCCCTACGACCAGGACATCCTGTTGTCGGATTTCCGCTTCGAGAGCCGGCTGGCGACATACCTGATTCGACTGCGGTTCGTGTCCATCCAGGCTGACCGGATGCTCGAGATGCAGGCAGAGCTGCTGGCCATGATCGAGAATGCCACTGCGGACTGACTTCAAGGTCGTTGATGGCGTTATCGCCGTTGCTGTTGCTGCCGGCATTGGCGCCGTCGTTGCGGGCGTGATGACATTTCTCGACTGGCGGCTGAACCCCGGCGAAATTTTTCACGGTGACGCCGGCACCAGCTGGGCGGTGGTGCAGGAAACCTTCCTGAGCTGGTTCGGCCCTGTCTTCGCTGCGGCGGCAGCGATTGCGCTAATCGTCGCCTGGCTTCTCGGGCGACGGGACGCGCACCGATCGCCGAATCCTTCCGCCAGCGACTGAGCATTCGACGGAGCGGGCACGCGACCTGTTAACATTCAGCAAGGAACAACAAGAACAAGGTGACAGACATGGAACTCGGCGCATTTTCCGTAAGTCTTTCGGTCAAGGACCTCGCGGCGTCGCGACAGTTCTACGAAAACCTCGGCTTTTCCATGGCAGGCGGTGACCCGGAACAGAACTGGCTGATCATGCGCAACGGCGATCACGTCATTGGCCTCTTTCACGGCATGTTCGAAGGCAACCTGCTCACGTTCAATCCGGGCTGGGACCAGCAGGCGAACGCCGTCGACGGGTTCACGGATGTGCGAGAGATCCAGAAGGCGCTCAAGGACAAGGGCATTTCGCTGTTGACCGAAGCAGATGAAGCGACGTCTGGTCCGGCCAGCCTCATGCTGAGCGATCCCGACGGCAACGTCATACTCATCGACCAGCATCGCTGAGGAAGCATCGCATGATCGCCCGCCTTTTGTTGCTCGTGTTTGCACTTTCGGGTATCGCTGCGTGCGGCAGCGGCTCCGATGAACCGTCGGCCGCCGATCGCGCGCTGCAGGAGCTCGAGGAAAAATACGAGGAGCTCCGACAGGCAGATTTCGGCAACCCGAAGGAGTGGGCCGAGGAAGACATCGAAAACATCGGCGACTGGGAATATCGCGTCGTCGAAATCGAGATGACGACCCCGGAGGCGTTCGAAGATGAACTGAACGCACTCGGCAACGACCGCTGGGAGGTGTTCTGGGTCGAACGCACTACGGACGGCTACCTGGTTATGCTGAAAAAACCGTCGATCAGCTGGCTCAGCAAGATCCCGCTGTCGCAAATCGGCCGTTTCGTGGTCGGCGGGTCGGAAGACGCGCAATAGCGATCGTGGCGGACTATGTGCTGCAGTCCGAATGTCCGGGCGCGTCCGAATACTGCGAGCTACGCGTTGCCGCGGGGCTGAGCCCGCGAAGCAGGGAAGCCGCGGAGCTGGGCCTGCCGCACTCGCTGTTCGCGGTTTCGCTCCGGCTGGACGGGCAGCTCGTCGGCATGGGGCGCGTCATCGGCGACGGCGGCTGCAATTTCGAAGTGGTCGACATCGCGGTTCATCCCGAGCACCAGGGGAAGGGACTCGGCACCCGCATCATGCAGTCGATCATGCAATGGATCGACGAGAACGTGCCCCCGACCGCTTACGTGTGCCTGCTGGCCGACGACGATGCACCGAAGCTGTACAGCAAGTTCGGCTTCGTGCTGACTGCGCCCAAAACCGTCGGCATGGCACTCAAGCGCCAGTGAACCGTCCAGCTGCGAGAGCCGGTGCGACCGGGGCGTGCATACGTCGCGGCGCGCGGCGATGAAGCTCAGAAAAAAGATAATAAAAACAAGTAGCTATAAACGATGCCGTGCGCCGGCGCGGCGGTTACAATGCACCGATGCCGGACAGCACCAAGACCGCGATCAGGCCCGCCACGGAAGCCGATCTTGCCGCGATCACCGACATCTACAACGAAGCGGTGCAGAACACGACGGCCACGTTCGACACCGAAACGAAGACCGTCGAAGACCGCCTGGCGTGGTACAACGCGCACGGGCCACGCCATCCGGTGTTGGTAATCGAACAGGAAGGGCAGGTTGCCGGCTGGGGTTCCCTGAGCGCATGGTCGGACCGGCGCGCCTACGACAGTACCGTCGAGACGACCATTTACATCGCGGCGACGCATCGCGGCCTGGGCCTCGGAACGAAGCTGAACAACGCGCTGATCGAGACCGCGCGTGAAAACGGCTTTCACACCGTGATCGCGCGCATTACCGCCGGCAGCGACGCGAGTATCAGGCTCCACGAGCGCTGCGGATTCGAGCACGTCGGCACGATGAAAGAGGTCGGGCACAAGTTCGGCCAGCACCTGGACGTACATGTCATGCAGTTGATGCTCTGATGCAATATCTCGTCATCGGTTTCGGTTGGGTGATCATCCTTTCCGGCCTCGTCCTGGCGGTCATTCCCGAAAAAATGCTCGACTTCCTGTCGCGGAACGGGCAAAGCACCTGGCTGTACGCAACGGCCATCGGCGTACGCATCGTTCTCGGGCTGGCGCTGGTGCTGTACGCGCCGAACACCGCATTTTCACTTGCGCTGTCCATCCTCGGGTGGCTGGCGCTGATCGCGGCGCTCGTGCTGCTGATCATGCGCCGCAGCGGTTTCCAGCGCCTGCTCGCCTGGGTCACCTCCTTTGCGACGCCGTATGCAATCCCGGCCGGCGCCGTATCGATCCTGTTCGGCTGCTTCCTGATCTACGCAGCGGCATAAAAAAAACCGGCGCGCCATGTCCAACAAGTCGATCAACTTCGCCGACAAGCTCGGGCAGATACGCGAGCACTGGAGCCCGAAAACCGTTGCCGCACTGAACGACTACCATTTCAAGCTGGTCAAGCTGCAGGGCGAGTTCGTCTGGCACAAGCACGACGACACGGACGAAGCGTTCATCTGCCTGCGCGGTTCGCTGCGCATCGATCTCCGCGACGGGCCGGTCGAGCTGACAGAGGGCGAGCTCTTCGTCGTGCCGCGCGGCGTCGAACACCGGCCGGTCGCCGAGCAGGAATGTCACGTGCTGCTCGTCGAACCGAAAGGCGTCGTCAATACCGGCGACGCCGAGAGCGAGCTCACGGCTGAAACAGACGAATGGATCTGACGCCGGCGGCCGACGACCGGCACAAACTCATCGTCCTGCACAAGAAGAGTGGGCGCATCGAGTTGGTCACGGAAAGTGAGGAAACCGCCTGGAAACTGCGAAACCTGCTGCTGAATCGATACCGGTTCCGGCGCTTCGGCCTGCGCGTGCTGATCATGCCGGACGATGCGATCCTGCCGAGCTTCATCCGCTGGCACCTCTGGATTCGCTGCGGCTGGCTGGACTGGTACGGGTTTCACTTTCGCTCCGCGAACCGCTGGACCGACAGGTTCCTGCTCGAACTGGCACGCGAGCACTTCCCGGAAGCGGCGCACAAGGAGGCGTCGGCGTGAGCCATCGTCGCGCCGCAGGTTACAATCGGCGCCGCATGCGAACGGAGGCAAGGGATCGGTGAGCGAAAACGACAGCGGCGTGGTGACAGCAGCGCAAGCGCTCGAAAGGCTGAAGGAAGGCAACCAGCGATTCGTTACCGGCGACCGCTCCAGGGACATCCTGGTCGGCCTGACCCGTCGCGAACAGCATCTCGACGGGCAGCGCCCGATCGCGGTGATCCTGGGCTGCTCCGACTCGCGGGTGCCGGTCGAGATCGTTTTCGACCAGGGCCTGGGCGACCTGTTCGTCATACGAATCGCCGGCAACATCGTCGCTTCCTCGCAGATCGGCAGCGTTGAGTTCGCCGCGCAGAATTTCGGCACGCGGCTGGTCGTGGTGCTCGGCCACACGGGTTGCGGCGCGGTGCAGGCCACCGTCGATTCGCTGACTGCCAACGTGAAGCCCGAGTCCGAGTACGTCAACATGATCGTCCAACGCATCAAGCCCTCGGCCAAAACGGTTCTGGACAACGCCGCGCATGAGAATCGCGAGGCGCTGATCGACGCTGCGGTGCGTGCCAACGTTTCAGCGGCTGCGAACGACCTGCGCCACGGCTCGGAAATACTCGAGAGTCTCGCCCGCGACGACGGGCTGCTGATCGTCGGCGCCGAGTACTCGCTCGAGACGGGCGCGGTCGATTTCTTCGATGGCGCGGCGCCGGCAGGCTAGACTGTCGTTCCCGTACGGCCATCGGTTGCCCGCGACATGAACCGCAAGTCCCGCGTTCTTTTCCTCTGCACGGGCAATTCCTGCCGCAGCCAGATGGCGGAAGGGCTGTGCCGACACCTGGCCGGCGAGTACATCGACTGCGAGTCCGCGGGTATCGAGACGCACGGCCTGAACCCGCTCGCCGTAAAGGTGATGCA
>CALKYK010000492.1 GCA_938003715.1 uncultured Gammaproteobacteria bacterium | reverse complement strand
CTGGCGGTCGACGACGGCCGGCGGTAGCAATACCACGTTACCCGCGCCCGGCCGGGTATCCTTGAGCGCGTGCTCGATGGCCTGGCTGACGAAGCCGTGCACAGTTCGACCGTCGCGAAAACGGACCTCGTGTTTGGCCGGGTGCGCATTCGCGTCGACGGATGCCGGATCCATCGCGAGATACAGTACGTACGCCGGGAAGCGGCCGTGGAACAGCACATCGCGATAGGCGTGCTTCGCCGCATGTGCAAGCGTCTTGTCGCTGATGCTTCGTCCGTTGACAAACCAGTACTGCAGATCGGCCTGGCTGCGGTTGTAGGTCGGCAGGCCGATCCATCCGGACAGCGCGATTGCATCGCTTTGTCTATCGAGTTGTATGGCCTGGGTCGCGAACGCCTCGCCGCAGATTCTTGCAACGCGTTCGAGTCGCGCCTCGTCGTCGAGCGCCGCCGGCAGGTTCAGCGTTCGGCGCTGATTGTGCGTGACCGTGAACGCCACATCCGGCCGCCCGAGCGCGAGGCGGCGAATCCAGCGATCGATGTGATTGAACTCGGTGCGTTCGGTGCGCAGGAATTTCTTTCGGCCCGGCGTGTTGTAAAAGAGATCCTCCACCTCCACGGTCGTACCCGCCGGGTGCGGTGCCGGCGCTGGCTCGCTGATCCGGCCGTTTTCGGCAACGACCTGCCACGCCGCCTCGCCCTGGCGCGACGTCAGCGTCAGCCGCGCGACCGACGCAATGCTGGGCAGCGCCTCGCCGCGAAATCCGAGCGACGCGATCGCCTCGAGGTCCTCCAGGCTCTCGATCTTGCTGGTCGCGTGTCGGGACAGGGCGAGCGCAAGTTCGCCTTTCGGAATGCCGCCACCGTCATCGCGGACCCGCAATAACTTCGTGCCGCCTGCAACGATATCGATGCTGATCGCTCGCGCTCCGGCATCCAGGCTGTTCTCGACGAGTTCCTTCAGCACCGACGCCGGGCGCTCGACGACCTCGCCGGCGGCGATCTGGTTGACGAGGTGGCCCGGAAGCTGGCGGATCGGCATGAGGCGCATTCTTTCAAATGCGCGTTGCCGATACCACACGCGGCTGTCGATAGCCTCGCAAGCAGCGGTCGTGGCGAGCGTCACAGAGGCGACGACCACCGGGGCGAGCCCGCGTGTGACTGGCAGCGGGTCAGGTGCCCGCGTAGACGGGGATCTTCAGCGTCTGGCCAATGCGAACCGTGTCGCTCGACAACTTGTTGGCGGAGCGTATGGCCGACATGCTGACGTTGTAGCGTTCCGCGATTTCGCTCAGCGTGTCGCCGCGCGAAATGACGTGGCTGACCTGGCGTACGGGCTGCCGGTTGCGGTTCAGCGCGATCATCGTGTTCGGCGGCGGGTTGCTGTGGAAGTAGTTGCGGATGCCGGCGAGGATGGCCGTAGCCAGCCGGTTCTGGTGATCTCGGTTCTTGAGCTTGCGCTCTTCGTCCGGATTGGAGATGTAGGCGGTTTCAATGAGTATCGACGGCACGTCCGGCGACTTCAGCACCAGGAAACCCGCCTGCTGCACCTTGCGCCGGTGTACTTTGCCGACGCGGGCGAGTTCGGCGATCACGTCTTCGCCTACCTCGAGAGACGCACTCAGCGCAGCGTTTTGCGACAGGTCGAGCAGGACCGATGCGAGCACGGCGTCCTTGTCCTTGAGCGATACGCCGCCGATCAGGTTGGACGCGTTCTCGCGCTCGGCCAGCCGTTTGGCCGCCTCGTCGCTTGCGCCTTTGAGCGACAGCACGTAAACGGATGCGCCGCTCGCACGGCGGTCGTCGACCGAGTCCGCGTGTATCGAAACGAACAGGTCGGCCTTGTTGCGGCGCGCAATCTCCATGCGATCGCGGTGATCGACGTAGTAGTCACCGTCGCGTACGAGGACTGCTTTCATTCCGGGCTCGGCGTTGATCCGCGCTGCGAGCAGGCGGGCGATCGACAGCGCGACGTCTTTTTCACGCGTACGGGCCCTTCCAACAGCGCCCGGGTCATAGCCGCCGTGGCCCGGATCGACGGCGATGACGATGTCGCGACCGCGCTGATATTCGTCCGCGGCACGCTTGACGGCGCGCAGTCCGCCTTCCTGGTGCAGGTCGATGACGAGGCGATCGCCGTATTCGTCGGTCGGTCCCGCCGTGAAACTGCGGGAGCGCACCGGCTCTCGCAGGTCCAGCACGACGCGCAGCTGACCGTTCGCGCGCACGCCCGTGCGGATGCCGGCGATGGCGCCGCCGCGCGGCATCTCGCGCAGTCCGCTACCGAGTCGGCTGTTCTTCAAGTCGACGACGAGCCGGTCGGGCCCGCGCAGAGTGAAAATGTTGTGGGTATCCGGCCGGCTCAGGTCCAGGACGACCCGGGTGCGCCCGTTTTCGGACCAGATGCGAATGTTTTCCACCGTACTGGACGCGGCGGCGGCCGGCGCCGCCAACGCAAGGAACAGGATCGTGACTGTGAGCCACCGGTAATGCATCGCAGACGTTCAACCCGGGCACGAAGATTATGTCTGGTGAGTATACGAATTCGAACGAGAATGCCAATATTTTTGTTCAAAATTATGGAGATAGAGCCCTTATTTAAGAAATTGCCGAAACCTGGTCGAAATCCGGCGCCGCGAGCGCCTGTTTCGCCCTGTCCGACCGCGCGTCGAGGCTGGCGCGGCGCCCGTCGCCGTCGTACTGCAGCCTGACGACGAGGTCGGCCGTGGCGTACAGTGCCGGAATCCGCTCTGGCCACTCGATCAGCCGCAGCCCCGCATCGAGCTCGTCAAAAGCCAGGAAATGCAGCTCACCCTCGTCTGCAATTCTATACAAATCAATATGATACACATCAAACCCGGAAAACTCGTACGGCTCGACCAAGGTGTAGGTCGGACTCGGCACCGGGCCGTCGTGGCCCAGCGACCGGAGCATCGCGCGGGCGAACGTCGACTTGCCGCTGCCGAGTTCGCCCTCCAGCAGGATCAACCAGCCGGCAGGATTCTCCGGCAGCGCGCGGGCCAGCGCCGCCGCCAGCGCGCCTGTCGCCGCCGGGTCCGGCAAGGCCAGCTCGCGGGTCAGCAATTGATCACCGGCTTCAGCGCTTCGAGCAGGTCGGATGCGATGATGCCGCGCTCGCCGTCTGCGGCTGCACGGTCTCCGGCGCGCGCGTGCGCCTCGACGCCGGCGACGGCCGCGATCTCTCCGCTCAGTCCCTGCGCGCGGAAACCGGCGATGATGCCGGTGAGCACGTCGCCCATGCCGGGCGACGCCATGCCGGGGTTGCCGCCTGTGCAAAACCAGGGTGGACCCGCGGCGCAAGATACCAGCGTGCCTGAGCCTTTCAGCACGGCGGTGCCGCCGAAGCGGGCCGCCAGCGCCTCGACCGCCGCGACGCGGTCCCTCTGTATCGCATCGGTCGACTGATCGAGCAGCCTCGCGGCCTCGCCGGGATGCGGCGTCAGGATCCAGTCATCGGATCGACGGTTGTCCTCGGCCAGCAGGTTCAGCGCATCCGCGTCCACGACCAGTGGCAGCCCGGAACCCAGCGCTGCTTCGAACATATCGCGAGCCCACGCATCCGTCCCGAGACCGGGACCGACCGCGAGCACGGTCGCGCGACGAAACAGCGCATCGAGATCTGCTGCGTCGGCGATACCGTGACACATCAGCTCGGGCCGGCCGCTTGCAGGAAGCAGGCCGTGCGACGGGTGGGTTGCGAGGCTGACCAGCCCCGCGCCACCGCGGAGCGCCGCCGCGCCCGCCAGGCGCACGGCGCCCGGCATGCCGGGCCCGCCGCCGATGACCAGGACGTGCCCGAACGTGCCCTTGTGCGCGGTGCGGGATCGTCGCGGCAAGGCGTTTGCGATGAACGCGTCGTCGATGCGCTGCAGCACCGGCGTTTCGCCGGCGCGACATGCGCGCGGAATATCGAGGCCGGCAAAATGCAATCGGCCGACAAAATCCGCCGCTTCGCCGACGAAAAGGCCGCGTTTGCTGTCGACGAATGTCACCGTCACGCCAGCGAGCACCGCGGAACCCATG
>CALKYK010000491.1 GCA_938003715.1 uncultured Gammaproteobacteria bacterium | reverse complement strand
CAATCCGGTTGTGCGCCCCAGCGGTTCGACGAAAGCTATTGACGTGTCCCCGCTCGTCCAGTTCTCACCCAGGCCGGTAATGACATGTCCGCTGGCATCACGAGCGATTGCGCGAAAACCAATTGAATCGCCTTCTGCGACAACGCCCGTGGCCGGTTCGATGTCGACGGACGCGACGACACGCGCAGCGGCGGGCTCGACGGCCACCGTAATCGATGCTTCGACATTGTTCGATCTGGCGCGTACCGGAGTACTTCCCACACCGATCGCTTCAACCAACCCCGATTGGCTTACCGTGGCAACGGTCTGCGCGTCGGCACTCCACGCAATCGTCGCGCCTGTGACGGTCCTGCCGGAAGCGTCGCGAGCCGTAGCCATGAGTCCTGCCTGATCACCTATACGCAAATTCAGCGCGGTGGGGGAAATCGAAATAGATGCGACCGGCCCTGGCGGTTGGACAACCGGGGCAGGCTGCGGACTGGCGCCGCCACCGCTTTTACAGGCGGATAGCAGAATTGCGTTCAGTACCGTCGGAAAGCACTTTGATAACTTCACTGGATTCTCCACGCACGTGCCGCTCGATCGGCACATGCAAAAATTTGTCAATCAGGGGTTCGGTGTAACTACCGTGCGGAGTTGGCAGAGCGGAAGAAAGCTGCCGGTATCGGCAAGACCTCGTTCAGCCCGCGGCGTTCGGGTTCGCCAACCCGGAATCACCATTCGTCGGTAAAAGTAATCTCGATGAACTCGCCGCCGATGGCACCGCGAACAGGGTTTCCTCGATCGACGCAGCCAAAGCGACGAACGTTAGCCAGAGACTTCCGTGCACCGGCGTCATTCGACGAGCCACGTCCCGTCCCTCCGGCATCGATCGCATCGAGTGGCAAAGGGTTGACGGCCGATGCGATACTCAACGAGCCGAGGGCGGGCGATCCCGGGGAATTTGAGGGTCTAAGAGAATCACGCGCGGACACGGTTGCCTCCTGTCCGGCTGACCCTGCAACGCAGTCATCGACGGCCGGGACGGGCTTTATACGCCGAAACTACCGAGATTCAAGAAATTTAAATTGATATTTATCAAAAGGTTGCGAAGACTGTGGTCTGTCGCCGACCTCCTGGTCCCGCTTTGGATAACGTCGGGCACCCGGTGAGCCCAGCAGGAGAGGTCGACCGACAGGCGTTTCGCGATTTTTCGCATGTCCAGGTCGGTATTCTTGAGCTGGACCGTGCTGTTCAACGCCACCACCTGGAACTCATTGACCCGTACCAGCAGGCTCTGTATTTCTTCGGTGAGTCCGTCGCTGAAATATTCGTCATCCGGGGATTGGCTGAGGTTCAGGAAAGGCAATACGGCAACGGATGGCGCGGGCGTTTCAAAGTAAAGACGGGAAAGTCGATAAAGGCCGTATCCGGTGCCCGACGTGATCAAAAGAACGAGTATCACGAACGGCACAAATTCGATGTGCTTTATGCCGCCATCGGTTTCGGAGTGAGGCACCAGTCCTCGACTGGTTAATTCATAGGCCTACGCCAGTGCCAGCGTAATCGGAAACCCGATGATCACGAGCACGATGAGTATGGTCATCGCGCTTTCGGGCAGCGGCAATCGATCAAAAGTTACGTCGGCGACCTGCAGCAGCATCCAGGCCACGACTGAATAGGTGACAGTAGCCCGAAATACGCTTCGTTCGCGAAATTCCCG
>CALKYK010000490.1 GCA_938003715.1 uncultured Gammaproteobacteria bacterium | reverse complement strand
GGGGATGCACTGCCGCGCGAGCTGCGTGCACGGCACGCTGGCGCCGGCATCGACTTCGAATGCGCCAACGCGCTCGAGCCCGGTGAACAAACCGGTCGTTGCAATGACGACACCCCGGATACCGCCGTCGCGCACGAGCAGGTTGCTGCCGAGTACGAACCAGAACACCGGCACGATATCGTCCAGGCCGCGCAGGAACGACTGCAGGTCCTCGAGATCGGCCGGCTTGTAGAATCGCTCCGCCGGTCCGCCGACGCGCCACGAGGTGTGCTGGCTCATCGGCTCGTTTTGCCGCAGCTCACCGCGAAGGCCGTCGAGTCGCTCGGCCGGCATCATGACTGCACCTTGAGGTGCGGGTTCGCCGCCAGCCGCTCCGGCAACGCGGCGGCGAGGGCCCCGATGTCGCCCGCGCCCATCGTCAGTACGAGATCTCCGGCTTCGATGAGGCCCTCGAGGACCGGCACCAGTTCGTCGTGCGATTCGACGAATACGGGTTCGACTCCGCCGCGACCGCGAACGGCGCGCGCAATCGCGCGCCCGTCGGCGCCGGCGATCGGGTCCTCGCCGGCGGCGTAGACCTCGAGCAGCACCAGCACGTCGGCTTCGGACAGCACCGCGGCAAAGTCGTCGAGCAGGTCGCGGGTGCGTGTGTAGCGGTGCGGCTGGAACACGAGCACGATGCGCCGGTCCGACCAGCCGCTGCGAGCCGCGGCGATCGTGGCCGCAATCTCGGTCGGGTGATGGCCGTAGTCGTCGACCAGCATCACCTTGCCCTTGCGGGTGCGCACCTCGCCCATGTGCTGGAAGCGCCGGTCGATCCCTTCGAAACCCGCGAGGGCCCGCACGACGGCTTCGTCCGCGACCTGCAGCTCCGAGGCGACCGCGATCGCGGCCAGCGCGTTCTGCACATTGTGCAGCCCCGGCAGCTTCAGGCTGACTTCGAGCGCGGCGTCGCGGTCGGCGCGCACGACGTCGAAGATCGTGCGACCTGCTTCGAAACGCACGTTTGTCGCCTTGATGTCCGCGTCGGACTCGATCCCGTAGCTCATGATCGAACGGCCGATCTGCCCGAGTACGGCGCGCACGCCCGGGTCGTCGGTGCAGACCACGGCAAGCCCGTAGAACGGCAGGTTGTGCAGGAAATTGACGAAGCCGGAGCGCAGTTTCTCGATGTCGCCCGCGTAGGTCGACATGTGGTCGGCATCGATGTTCGTGACGATCGCGAGCATCGGCTTCAGGTGCACGAACGACGCGTCGCTTTCGTCGGCCTCGGCGACGAGATAGTCGCCCTGGCCCAGGCGCGCGTTAGCGTCGGCGCTCTTCAGGCGCCCGCCGATGACGAACGTCGGGTCGAGGCCGCCCTCCGCCAGCACGCTCGCGACCAGGCTCGTAGTCGTGGTCTTGCCGTGGGTGCCGGCAACGGCAATCGAATAGCGAAAACGCATCAGCTCCGCGAGCATCTCCGCGCGCGGCACGACCGGCTTGAGTTTTTTTCGCGCCGCGGCGACTTCCGGGTTCGCTTCGTCGACCGCGCTGGAGACGACAACCGCGTCCGCGTCTGCGACGTTCGCGGCATCGTGTCCGATGAAGATTTTCGCCCCCTGCGTGCGGAGCCGCTGCACGGCCTTGCCGTCCTTCAGGTCGGAACCCTGCACCTCGTAGCCGAGGCTCAGCATTACTTCTGCAATACCGGACATGCCCGATCCGCCGATGCCGACGAAATGGACGCGATTGATCCGGCGCATGCGCGCGATCATGGCGTCACCCCCGCGGTCTCGAGGCAAATCTCGGTGATCCGGGACAGTGCCTGCGGCCGCGCATGTTCGCGGCTGCGGCGGGCTCGTTCCGCCAGCGAGTCGCGGCTCGACAGCCACTCGGAGAGCAGCTCCGCGAGCGCCGTCCAGGTCGCGCTGCTGCACGATGGTCGCGGCGCCCGCCTCTGCGAGCGGTGTGGCGTTGGCGGTCTGGTGATCGTCGACGGCTGCCGGGAACGGGATGAAGATCGCGGGCAGGCCCGCCGCCGCGAGCTCGGCGACCGTCAGCGCACCGGCACGACAGATGACCAGGTCGGCCCAGGCGTACGCGGCCGCCATGTCTTCGATGAACGGCGTGAGTTCGGCCCGGATACCGAGTGCGGCGTAGGCTGCCCGCGCCGCCTCCGCGGTCCGCTCACCGGTCTGGTGACGCACTTCCGGTTCCAGTTCCTGCGGCAGCAGGTCGAGCGCTGCCGGCACGATTTCGTTGAGCGCCTGCGCGCCCTGGCTGCCGCCCAGGACCAGGAGCCGGACCGGTCCCCTGCGGGCGGCGTAACGACGGCCGGG
>CALKYK010000489.1 GCA_938003715.1 uncultured Gammaproteobacteria bacterium | reverse complement strand
GCGGGATCGGCTGGAGGAATGGCTGGCGGACTGCAAGGCGGTCTCGACGGCGGCCGGCGACGACACCGACGAGCTGGCCTATGGCGGATTGCTCGCGTTTTATCCGCGGGAGCAGCACGACGACGGCGAAAATGAGAACGATTGAATTTATTGGCCGGCCCGCCGGTCTGTAATATGGACGCTTCGCGCACCCGGTTAGACGATCGCCGATGACACGGCTTTTCTGCACGCTCATTGTTCTAATGTCGCTCCTGGCGGGCGGCGCGGGCGCGCAGTCTCCGGCCAGCGAGGCGCCCAGGTCTCAGCGCGAAGCGCCCGGCGAATTCCAGTTCGTGCGGCTTGCGTACTCGGCGAACCGCTACGGGCGCACCGGCTGGGGCCGCCGCCAGATGTGGCAAACGGACTGGCCGGACGCGGAGCACCATTTCCTGCAGGGCGTGGGTCGGCTGACACGCATCGAGGCGGCGCGCCAGGGACGCATCCTGACGCCGCTCGACGAGGACATATACGACTATCCCTGGATCTACGCCGTCGAGGTCGGCTACTGGTATCTCGACGACCAGGAAGCAGCCCGCCTTCGCGACTACCTGCTGCGCGGCGGTTTCCTGATGGTCGATGATTTTCACGGCACCTGGGAATGGGCCGCGTTCGTGGCCTCGATGGAAAAGGTGTTTCCCGACCGGCCGATCATCGACATCCCGGAAAACGACGCGGCGTTTCACGTCATCTACGATCTCGACCAGCGCATACAGATCCCGTCGCGCATGTTCATCTACAGCGGCCAGACCTGGGAGCGCGACGGCTATACGCCGCACTGGCGCGGCATCTACGACGACGACGGGCGCCTGATGGTCGCGATCAATTTCAATATGGACATCGGCGACGCCTGGGAACACGCGGACTGGCCGGACTACCCGGAGAACATGACCGCGCTCGCCTATCGCTTCGGCATCAACTACCTCGTCTACGCGATGACGCACTGAAGGCACCGCGTTGTTCGAGATCCTGTTCAAGTATTCCCGCGCCGACTATGCACGAAGCGAATTCGTCTTCGCCTCCGACTGGCCGGCCTGGCTGATCGCCGGGCTCGCCGCGGTCGCGGCTGTCGGCATCGCCATCCTGCTGCTGCGCCGCCGCCGTGACGCCGCCTGGCACCGGCTGCTGGCGGTCGGTGTCCTGCAGCTCGCCATGGTCGCAGTGGTGCTGTTCGCGCTGCTGCAGCCGACCCTGACGACGGACCGGCTGCGCGACGGCGAAAACAGCGTCGCGCTGTTGCTCGACAATTCTTCCAGCATGAGCTACGGCGAGGGCGAGTCGCGTTTCCGCGTCGCAGCGCAAAGTCTCGCCGAGGTCTTCGAACAGGACGACGCACCGACGCTCGGCGTGCGTCACTACCTGTTCGGCGATTCGGTCTCCGCCGTGCCGTCGTTTCTCGACGTGCAGCCGGACGCTACGGGGACCGCGATCGGCGATGCGCTGCGCACCGTGCTCGAGGAGTCGCGATTCAGCCCGCTCGCGGCTGTGATCCTGGCCTCTGACGGCGCGGACACCAGGGGCGGTCTGTCGACGGACGACCTGAACGAACTGGCCGCGTTCGGCGTGCCGGTGCACACGATCGGCGTCGGGCGCGAGAGCATCGCCGAAGATCTCGAGTTGCAGGAGGTCTCGTTGCCGCAGCGGGCGTTGCCCGGCTCGACGATCTCCGCGCGCGTTTCGATCCGGCACGACGCGCCGGGCGCCACCAGCGTCAAGATCTACGACGGCGACGAGCTGCTGCAGCGGCTGCCGGTCGAACTGCGGGCTGACGCCGGCATCACGACCGCGTGGGTCGAGGTGCAGCTCGACGACGCCGGGCCGCACGAACTGCGCTTCAGCCTCGACCCGCTGCCCGGCGAGACGGAGCTGCGCAACAACAACCGCGGCGCGCTGATCGATGTCGCCAGCGTGACGCACCGGGTGCTGTACTTCGAAGGCGAGCCGCGCTGGGAATACAAGTTCCTGCGTCGCGCCGTCGGCGACGACGAGGATCTGCAGATCGTCTCGCTGCTCCGGGTCAGCCCGAACAAGTTCTATCGCCAGGGCATCGACGACCCGAGCGAACTCGAATCCGGTTTTCCGGATACGCGCGAGGCGCTCTTCGCGTACGACGCGCTTATCATTGGCAGCGTGGAGGCGGCCTCGCTCAGCGAGGAGCAGCAGCTCCTGATCCGCGACTTTGTCAGCGAACGCGGCGGCAGCTTGCTGATGCTGGCGGGACCGAACGGCCTCGGCAATGGCGGCTGGGGCCAGTCACGCCTGGCCGACGTGCTGCCGGTGCGCCTGCCACCATCCACCGGCGACACGTTCTTTCGCAAGAAAGCGCCGGTCGCGCTGACGCCGCAAGGTGCGGCCGACCCGATGCTGCGCTTCGCCGCCGAAGACGCCGAGAACCTCGCTGCCTGGGACGAACTGCCCGAGTTGGCGGACTACCAGGTGACCGGGTCGCTGAAACCCGCCGCCATGACGCTCGTGCGCGCGGAGACGGAGGAGGGCTCGATTCCGCTGCTGGTCACGCAGCCGTACGGTCGTGGCAAGGCGTGGATACTCGCGACCGGCGGCACCTGGCGCTGGCAGATGAGCCTGCCGCTGGAGGACGTGAAGCACGAAATGTTCTGGCGCCAGCTACTGCGCGGCATGCTCGCGAACGTGCCGGAAAACGTCGCGCTCAGCGCTGCGCGACGTGGCGAGCGCGTGTCGCTCCGCGCCGAATTTCGCGACCCGGCGTTTCGCCCGGTCGGTGACATCTCGGTCAGCGCCGTCGTCGCCCACGGCGACGGCGAGTCGTTCACCGTCAGTCTGGAACCGTCGGCGTCCGAGGCCGGCGTGTACCTCGCGGAAATGGTGCCAACGCATTCCGGCACCTGGTATATCGAGGCGGTCGCGGAGCGTGACGGCGAACCGGTCGCGACCAGCCGCAGCACGCTGCTTTACGAAGCCGGCCAGGCCGAGCATTTCGGCTTCCGCCAGAACCCGGGCCTGCTGCGGCGCCTGTCCGCGGCGACCGGCGGGCAATATTTCATGCCCGGCGATGTCTCCGGGCTGCCGGAGCTGTTGCGCTACGCGAGCGCCGGCATCACCGAGAAGGAATACCGGCCGATATGGGATGCACCGGCGGTATTCCTGCTGCTCCTGATGCTGAAAGCGGGCGAATGGCTGCTGCGCCGCCGGTGGAGAACGATTTGAAGCGAACGCACCGGATTGCCGCGCTCCTGACCCTGCTGCCGCTTACGTCGTTCGCGGCGCTGGAAGTGGTCATCGTCGAGGGCGTCGGCGGGGATGTGCGATACGAGGAGCAGTTCTCGAACCAGGTCGATGCGCTGCGGCGCGCCGCGCTGTCATTGACCGAGGCCGGGCGCATCCGCGTATTTCGCAGCGACGAGGCATCGCGCGAGGCGGTGCTCGCGCACTTCGACGCGCTCGGCGAAAAGCTGAACAGCGACGACCGGCTCGCCGTCTTCCTCGTCGGTCACGGCAGCTTCGACGACCACCAGTACAAGTTCAACGTCAAGGGGCCGGATCTTACCGACGAAGATCTCGTACAGGTGCTCGACGCGCTGGACGGCCCGAGCCAGCTCGTCGTCAACACCTCGAGCGCCAGCGGCGCGATCGCCGAGCTCCTGCGAAAGGACGGGCGCACGCTGATCCTCGCGACCCGCAGCGGCGCGGAGCGGCATGCGACGCGCTTCGGCAACTATTTCACCGCCGCGCTGACCGATGCGAGCGCCGACACCGACAAGAACGGGATCGTTACGGCCGAGGAGGCGTTTCGTTTCGCATCAAGACAGGTCGAAGACTATTTCGGGGGCGACCGGGGGCGCCCCACCCGACGCGCCGCTCTCGCAGGGG
>CALKYK010000488.1 GCA_938003715.1 uncultured Gammaproteobacteria bacterium | reverse complement strand
ATCTGGCGGCAATCTGCGCATAGCTGACGTCCGGATCCAGTACCTCGAGATTCATCGCCCGCATCTTCACGTCGTCGATGCGCCCGCTCAGCTGGCCGAGTATCCCGGCGATGCGCGGATCCAGGTCGTCGCGCGCGATGAAAAGCGCAAGGTACTGCGGGAAGAAATCGCGGTCGTCCTCGAGAATGACGAGGTCCGACTGCACGATCTGCCCGTCCGAGGTGTAAACCGCGGTGACGTCGATGCGGTCGGCATCGATCGCCTCGTAGGCCAGGCTGTGCTCGATGCCGTCGGCGGTGCGTGTGAAACCGTAGTGGCGCTGCAGGCCGGGCCAGCCGTCCTGGCGGTTGAGGAACTCGTGCGGCAGTGAAATGCGCAGGTCCGGATGGGCGGCGATATCGGAGATCTTCTGCAGCCCGTAGCGTTCGACGGCGCGATTCGACGCAGCGATTGCGTAGGCGTTGTTGAAGCCGAGCGGGTCGAGCACGATGAAGCCGCCCAGCGCCAGCACGCGGCGAATGTCCTCGAGCGACTCGAGACTCGGCGTGCTCGGCACGATGACCTCTGCAATCGTCCCCGTGTATTCGGGATACAGGTCGATTTCCTCGTTCGACAGGGCGTCGAACGCGATCTTGGTGCCGTTCAGGCCGAATCGTCGTTCGACGGTAAAACCCTCGGCCTCGAGCAGCTGCGCCGCCGCTTCGGCCAGGATGAAGCTTTCCGCAAATATCTTGCTGCCGATCGTCACCGTATCGGCGCGGGCCGCGGACGCGATCCCCGCGCAGCAGAGCAGGACCAGCCGGAGCCTCACGTGTCCACCCCGAGCCCGGTGCACAGCTGCCGGACGTAGTCGGTGGCCGGCGTCTCGATGACTTCCGCAACAGTGCCGAACTGCTGCACGCGGCCGCCCCGCATGACGCACAGGAAGTCGGCGAGGCGCGTCGCTTCTTCCGGGTCGTGGGTCACGAGCACGGTGGACACCGGGATCTGTTCGCGCATCTCGAGAAACTGCGCATGGATGCTGCGCCGCGTCACGGTGTCGAGACCGGAAAACGGTTCGTCGAGCAGCAGCAGTTCGGGAGCGAGCATCAATGCGCGACAGATACCGGCGCGCTGCTGCTGCCCGCCGGACAAT
>CALKYK010000487.1 GCA_938003715.1 uncultured Gammaproteobacteria bacterium | reverse complement strand
GACCGTAACCCCCTGTCCCGTCTCGTAAATCAGGCCGAGATTGAACTGCGCCTGCTCATCGGCCTGTCGCGCAGCCTGCGTATACCAGTACAGCGCCTGTTCGTCGTTTTCCGGCACGCCAACGCCGAAGTCGTAGATGGTCGCGACGTTGAACTGCGCGGATACGTCGCCCTCTTCCGCCGCCGGCATGTAGTACGCAAGTGCCTTCGCCTTGTCGACCGGTACGCCCAGCCCTTCGTCGTACCGCATCCCGATATTTAACAGCGCGTGCGGCTCGCCGGCGTCGGCGAGTGGCTGCCACTTCGCGAGCGCGGTCGCATAATCCTCGTTGCGAAACGCATCGAGGCCGTCGAGAAAATCATCGGCCGCGGCGCCTGCGCAGGGGAGTATCACGAGCGCAAGCAATTGCACCAGGCAGGATCCGGTTCTCGAATTCATTGCTGTCGGGCGGGCCCAAAGGTCTTGTGAATACTAGGTTACTGGCGGACCCGGGCGAAAACAACGTGCCTTTCGGCACCGGGACGACTGACGCTCAGGCGCGCAGCCGGGGCAGGAGCCCGCTCAGGCCGGCACCGACGACCACGAGCAGGAACGACAGCAGGTCGAGCCGCGGCAACGGGCCGCCCCCGTAGCCGTACATGGCGAGCAGCGCAATGCCGAAGCACAGCAGCACGGCACCGGTGACCTGTCGCTGCGGCGACGGTGCCGCCCGATCGGCTTCCCGTGCGCGGCGTTCGAGCGGCGACAACACCAGTGCGACCGGGAACAGCAGGGCCAGCAGCACCGGGATCCAGACCAGGCGCGAATACCACCAGGCCGAGGTGCCCGGTTCGATGCCGAGGCCGAAGCCGCCGGCTAGGAACAGGAGAGAAACGAAGATGATCATGACGGTGATATGCCACAGGTATACGGTCATGATCATGCTGTTGATCAGGACCGTCCCGGTCCACAGGCCGAGGCCGTCCAGCAGGCGCCGCATCGGCGCTTCGATCGCCAGCAGCAGGCCGAACTGAAAAGCCGCGAGCGCAAGCAATGTTGCTTTCGGCGGCAGCGTGTTCGACAACCCCTCGTCCGGCGATCCGACCATCGCCAGCGGATACGGGCCCTCGAAGATCATCAGCCATAACACCAGCAGGCCGGCCGCCGACACCGCCAGAAGCCACCGAGGTCGGGGAATACGTCCGTCACGCCACGCATAGCCGAGCTGGTGCACCGCCAGCCACACCCAGAAATAGTTGCTCCAGCCGAGCCACTGCAGGTCGGCAGCGAAAAAGGCGACGTCGACCAGCACCGCACCGGCCGCAAAAACGGCCAGCGAGAGGTAACCGAAGCGTTCCCATAGCCGGTAGGTCCACGGCGCGAGGATGACCACCATGATGTAGATCGCGAGAAACCAGGTCGGGATCAGCGATGCTTTCGTCGAATACTGGATGACGCCCTGGCTGACGCCGAACCAGTGCAGGATCAGCGCGAGGACCGCCCAGCCGATGATCAGCAGCAGGAGCGGTGCGACCAGCCGGTTCAGCCGGCCGGCGAGCCAGTCGGCATAGGCGCTGCCTTTTCGCCGCGCGCTCTCGAGGGACACGGCGTTCGCATAACCGCCGACGATGAAAAAGATCGGCATGACCTGGAAAACCCAGGTCAGCCACTGCATCTGCGGCTCGCTTTTCAGCAGGTGACCGTGCGTGAGCGTGCCGTCCTGGTAGTACGCCGTGGCAATCAGCCAGTGGCCGATGATCACGACCATGATCGACACCGATCTCAGGAAATCGACGTAGCGATTCCTTTCGGGCGGCGTCTTTTCCGCGAGTGCCCGCGCCGTCGACCAGATGCGCATGCGGGTGCTCCGTTTGCGGCCAGTAAGCGTCGATAGTGCCGTTTAGCGAAGCGCCCGGCAACGCCCGGCATTCCGGATGCGGCCGAACCAGGCCGCGTCTAGGGCGTCTCGTAGACGATGTCCCACATGTAGTCCGTGTGTTTCGGACAGATGTCGTTCATCTGGTTGAATGCGCGTTCCGAGCGGCCTGATCGAATCTGCTCGAGAATCGCGGCACGCGTCCGCATCATGCCTTTGTGGTCGGCACCGGTCAGGCTCAGGAGCCGCCGGTAGTCGCCGCCGACGTTGTGCCGCAACCAGGTCCAGGTTGCCAGATTTCCGTCAGCCACTTGCTGATCGTAAATCTGTCCCAGCGTCTCCTGCATCAGCTCGTCGACCAGCTCCTCGCGATTGACGTCGCCTTCGATGTACACGGAAAAGCCCTCGGTAAAGACGCGTCCGGATTCGGGCGTCGACTCGGCAATCGCTTCGCCCAGCGCGCCGGCAGCATCGAGCAGGTCGTTCATGTTGCCGGCCGTCAGCACCAGCGCGCGCCGCCACTTGCCGCCCACGAAATGGCCGAGCCAGCTCCACGACAGGATATTGCCGGCTTCGACCGCGGCGTCGTAGTGCGGTTTGAAACTGCGCTCGATGATCTCGTCGGCCCGGTACTCTGTGGCC
>CALKYK010000486.1 GCA_938003715.1 uncultured Gammaproteobacteria bacterium | reverse complement strand
TTGTTTTGATGCGCTTTTCGAACGTGGCCAGCAAGGGCCCGCGTCCGGCTGAAGGTGTTATGGTTATCTATAACACCAAATCAGTCAAGCGCCGCGGGCGGCAGAGAGAGCTCCCGAAGCGGATCCGCTGGCAAAGAACGCATCATATATCAGGGCCGCGGCAGCCCGGCACCTCGGAAAGCCCTGACGTGGCGGGCGACGGAAAAGTGCGCCGGGCTGCATCACGGCACCAACCTCGCCGGGCCACCGGTGTTCCTTTTCGAGGAATAAAGCGCAGCGAAGCGAGCCATCCCGAAAAGGAATGCCGGTGGCCCGGCCAGAATTATCCGCGCATTGACGCCCCAGGAGTCCCTGGCACATTCGTCAGGTGACCGGGCCGGCTGCCGCGCGACGGCCTCTGTGCTGCCAGGCATCCCAGCTGAACAGCGCCACCGCGATCCAGATGCAGGCGAAGCAGATCAGGTGCGGCACCGTCAGCGGCTCGCCGTCGATGACGCCGATGATGAACTGCAGGGTCGGCGCGATGAACTGCATCATGCCGACGGTCGACAGGTTCAGGCGCCGCGCGGCGAGCGCAAAGAACAGCAGCGGAATGACGGTTAGCGGCCCGGCAAGCAACAGCAGCAGGCTCACGGCGGGAGCGGCGCTGCCGAACGCGGCCGTGCCCTGTGCCGTCGTCCAACCGAGCCACGCCAGCGACAGCGGCAGCAGAATCAGCGTTTCAACGAACAGGCCCGGCATTCCGCCGATAACCACTTTCTTCCGGATGACGCCGTAGAACGTGAAGCTCGTGCCGAGAAACAGTGCGATCCACGGCAGTTGTCCGCCGGAAAACGTCAGCACCGAGACGCCGATCGCGGCCAGCAGCACGGCACCGGACTGCGGCCGACGCAGTCGTTCGCCGAACAGGAACACGCCGACGACGGCGAACAGCAGCGGGTTGATGTAGTAGCCCAGACTGGCCTGGAAAATCTGCTCGCTTTGCACGGCATAGATGTAGACGAGCCAGTTGCCGCCGATAAATGCCGCGCTGGCGCCGAGATAGGCGAGCATCTGCCTGTGCGCGAGCGCCGCGGCGACTTCCTGCCACTGGCGGCGGAAGTGGATGATCAGCGCGCCGAACGGCACCGCCCAGATGACACGGTGCACGAGCACTTCGAGCGAGTCGACGTCGCGAACGAGTATGAAATACGCCGGCCGGAAGCCCCACATCACGTACGCGACGAGCGCGGACAGGATGCCGTTTCGTGCCTGCTGCTCGGGCGTTTCGTCGCCGAGATCGGAACTGTCGTCCTTCACCGTGTTCAGCGCTTCCAGGCACGGCTCATGGCCGCCTCGGCCAGCTTGCGGCGATTCTCGTCGGTCGGCGCCGGTTCCGAATCGCCGAATATGGCGCGCACCCAGTGCCCGTCGGTCGGGTTCGGCAGCAGGATGAAGCGGCTGCCCCAGTCGTCCCGGTCCCGCTCCATCAGTGCCATGCGCTCGTCGACGTCGGCGACGTAGTAGTCGCGGCGGTAGTCGTTCAGGTTGTCACCGAGCATCAGAGCGACGTCAAAGTCCTGCTCGATGGCTTCGCGCGCCGGGGTTTTGTTGGATGTGTCGCGAAACACCCAGAGATGGGTTTCGTCGGCGTAGGGAAAGCCGAACTCTTCGAGCTGTGCGAGTGCGTATTCGAAGGTTCGCTCGCCCTGGTCGCGGTTCGTGACGTAGAAGACCTCGACGTCGCGGGACGCGCAGTAATCGAAAAACGCCCTCGCGCCCGGTACCGGCGTCATCAGGTTCTCGGGCAGCCACTCGTCCCACGTGGCATCGTCGAAGAATTCACGGCCTTCGGCGACCAGGTGTCCCCAGTAGCTGCCCGCGTGCAGGATCGTGTCGTCGACGTCCGTAATCACCGCGAGCCGCCTGTCGTTCGGCTGCCGTGCCGCCAGGCGCTCATCGAGCCGCAGCCTGGCGAGCTGGTAGGCCTGGTGGCACAGCGCCGCAAACTCGGCGGCGGTCTGTTTCCACGCGACCGCCCACAAGAGGCTGTTGCGGTCTCCGCACTGCAACGCGCCGTCGTTCGTGCGGGCGCATCCTGCGACGCCGAACGCAGCAGCGGCCGCAATCAGCTCGCGCCGGCCGATCTTCGACGCTGGGGTTCGTTGTTCTGGCACGGGGCGTCTCCCTCCGGTATCGCAGTCGTCGTGTGCAGGCTACCGACAATGGCAGTGAACATAAACCGTGCCAGGTCGACGGCTGACGGCGTGCCTGCCCGGCGGTGTCCGGCGCGGATATAACTCGCTATCATCTGGTCTCAACCGGTAACTCGTGCTTGGGAAATCGCGTGATCAAATCAGCCGGACTTGCCGATGCGCCGTGCACGGCGATATTCACTGCAATGCGCCCGATTCTGACGGCCTTCGTCGCAGCAATCCTCACCGCCTGTGGCGGCGGTGGTGGCGGCGGGCCGCTGTCTCCGCCCCCGCCACCGCCGGGCGGATCGGGATGGCAGCCGGGCGTCTTTCTCGACGCGACCGCATTTTTCGGCCGCTGCCAGGCACCGCGGCCGGGCACGAACGATTTGCAGGGCAGCGTGGTCGACGAGAACAACTTCCTCCGCTCGTACAGCAATGACACCTATCTCTGGTACGACGAGATCGTCGACCAGGATCCCGCCCTGTTCAGCGACCCGATCGTCTACTTCGACGAACTCAAAACGAACGCGGTCACGGCATCCGGGCAGCCCAAGGACAAGTTTCACTTCACGTTCGATACCGAGGAGTGGATTCAGCTTTCGCAATCGGGCGTATCTGCAGGCTACGGAGCGTCGTTTGCGCTTCTTGCGGCATCGCCGCCGCGTCAAATCGTCGTCGCCTACACCGAGCCGAATTCGCCGGCGACCGAGCCGCTCGTCAACCTGGTTCGCGGGACGGAGTTCGTGTCGGCCGACGGCGAGCCGGTGGTCGATGGCGATCCTGCGATACTGAACGCCGCGTTCTTCCCAAGCGGGCCCGGCGAGACGCACACATTTGAGGTGCTGGACCCGGGCAGCGTCGTCCCGCGACAGATCACGATGCAATCGGCAAATGTGGCGTCGGCCCCGGTGCAGGCAACGCAAGTGATCGACACTCCGACCGGCCGCGTCGGCTACCTGTTGTTCAACGATCACATCGCCACCGCCGAGCAGGCGCTGATCGATGCGGTGAACAGCCTGAATGCCGGACAGGGCATCAACGACCTGGTGCTGGACCTGCGCTACAACGGCGGTGGGTTCCTCGCCATCGCCAGCGAACTCGCGTACATGATCGCCGGTCCCGGCCCGACGGCGGGCCGCACGTTCGAGCTCCTGCAGTTCAACGACAAGCACCCGACGACGAACCCGGTTACGGGTCATCCGATTCCGCCGACCCCTTTTTACAACGCCACGCTCGGACCGCCGTTCAATGGTAACAACGGCCAGCCAGGCCAGGCGCTGCCGACGCTCGACTTGCCACGCGTATTCGTGATCACGGGCGCGGGAACCTGTTCCGCGAGCGAATCGATCATGAACAGCCTGCGCGGCGTCAATGTAGACGTGATCCAGATCGGGTCCACGACCTGCGGCAAGCCTTACGGTTTTTACGCCACGGACAACTGCGGCACGACCTATTTCACGATCCAGTTCCGCGGCGTCAACGACGTGAACTTCGGCGACTATACGGACGGCTTTTCGCCGGCAAACACGCAGGCAAATGTCGGCACCGTACTGCCGGGTTGCTCGGTCGCGGACGACTTCAGCCGCCAGCTCGGCGACCCCGCCGAAGGCAGGCTGGCCGTAGCGCTCGACCAGCAGGCCGGTCAGGCCTGCCCGGCACCGTCCGGGTTTGCGCCCGACGGGCTCGGCAAGGCCGGACCCGCCGGCCTGCGTGATCCGGTCGTGCCGAAGTCGCCCTGGCACACGAACCGCATCGTGCCGCAGTGATGGTTCGATCGCGGGTCCACTTGATTGCACTCGTTGTCGGGGCGTTGCTTGTAGCGGCCTGCCAGTCGACCGGGCCCGGCTACGATCGGCCGGCACGGATCGTCACGCCGGATGCCGACAGCCGCACCGCGTTGCAGAACGCAGTCAGCAGCGCGGTCGGGGTCGAGGTGACGCGGGCCGACGATGCGCTCACCGAATCGAGTCTGCTGATACTCGAGCGGGCTCCGCGCCCGTCGCTGCAGAACGCGCCCGTCACAGGGCGCAACATGGACGCGCCGATCCAATTCCGACTCGTCGTCAATCGCAGCGATTGTGTCCTGATCGACCAGCGCAGCCGTTCCCGCTATCCCCTCGCGCATACGCGCTGCGAACCGGAGTAAGGCACCGGCAGCTATCCCGAAGTTGACGGCGTTCGCCTCCGAGAACGAACTAGAAGAACCCGTGCAGTTCGGCGAAGAACTCGTCGCGATTCTGCAGGTTCGACTGCGGAATGCCGTCGTAGATGCGCGCACCGAAGCGTCCCTGCAGGAACTGCATCGGCGTCAGTTCGTAGACCAGGCTGTAGCGGACCTGGTGGTCTTCACTGACATCATCGTTCGGATCGAAGTACTCGTAGGTGAATTTCAGGTTGTGGCCGCGGCGGCATAGCCAGTTCCCCTCCACGAGGCCCGCAAACGAATCGCGATCCGCACTGCCGGGCGTTTCGTCCGTGATCAGGTCGGCTTCCGCCAGCCACGCGATCGGACCGGTGCGTAGGCCAAAAAAAATGTTCTGCATCTGCCGGTCACCGAAGTCCGTATTGTTCGCGTTGAAGCCGACGCCGGCCCGCCAGCGCGGACGAACGTAGTTCGCGACTAGGCTCACCTGCTTGCCTGAATCGACTTCCGCACCGCCACCGGTGCCGTTCGTGACCGACAGCTGCGACGACCACGGGCCGGCTTCGTAGCCGAACTGCACGCCGCGGTCTGCAATCGTGAAATTGACGCCGGTCGTCGAACGGATGAAGGCCGTGTCATCTTGCAGTCGCAATCCATACGGCAGGAAAAACTGGCCGGCGGCGAAGTAGAAACGCTGGTCGCGGCTGTTCAGGCGTACGTAGGCTTCGCGGTTCAGGCTCGAGCCTGGTGCGACCTGCTGGTCGAGATACAGCGACAGGCGATTCTTGATCAGGTCCGCCTTGACGTAAACCGTTGCGCGGGAAACGTCGAAGTCGGAAACGCTGTCCGCGTTCGGAATGTCGACGTAGCGGTACTCCGCGCGCAGGTCTGCGCCCACGCCTAACCACTCCAGTACCTCACCGGTCCACAGCGCTGCATCGGCGCTGCCGAGCCGGCTCGCCGGCAGCTCTGTCTGCGCATACGCATTGCCATACACGGTCCGCATGCCGCCACCGGCGGGATGGACGTGGCAGGACGAACACTGCATGCCCTTGTAGACCGCCAGGTAGGGTTCCGCAACGGAGACTTCGGGCTCCAGAGCCATGACGGTGAAGAAGCCGAGCAGCGCGAAGATTTTACTGGCATTCCCGATTTCACTCATACGATGACTCCTTCGTTATCGCTGTGCGCCGTCGGCGATCCATTGGCGTATGCCGTCGATGGTCGCCTGGTCGAGGAACGGCCCGCCCTGCGGCATGCGGCTGCCGACGGACTGCGTGCCCTCGAGCTTGTGCACGAGGTAGCTCATGTCCGGATCATTCGCGGCGACGCGCAACAGCGCCGGCACCTGCAGCGACTGGACGCCGACCAGCGCGCTGAAACTCGCGTCCGCATCCGACAGGTCCATGCCCGACGGCAGATTGCCGCTGGTCGGACCGCCGTGGCAGCTGCTGCACAACGGGCCGAATACGTTCGCCTGGATGTCGTCGAGTGTCGGTGCAGGCTGGGCCGGCGCCATGATGTTGAACGTGGCCAGGAAATCGCCGCCGGCAACGCCGTCGCCGGACGGGAAAGTTGCGCCGAATTCGCCGTCGAGTGCGTTCGCATCGAGGTCCATGATGAATGACGGCCCCTCGCCTGCGAGCGTGACGCGATACAGGTCGTCGGCCAGCATGCTGGCGCCCAGGTCGAAGACGGCGCTTTGCGGATTTGCGGCGGGTACGGTGATCGATGCCGCAGCGATCGAAGATTCATTGCCGTCGCCGAAGCTGCCGTCGCCGCCGCTGCCCTCCAGCAGGAAGGTATTCAGGTTGACGGTCGATGCGTCGAGTTCGCGATCGAAGCCCGCGATGATCTGCGCGGGGGTACTGTCGAGCATCGCTCCGGGTGCCGGGGAAAGCGAGGTCACGCGAACCGGATCTGACGATGTTGCCCTATCGTCCAGTGCACCGTCGGTGATCCACTGGCGCACGATATCGATCGTCGCCTGGGCGAGCGGCGGCTGCATGAACGGCATTTGTGCCCCCGCAGCGGCGGTGCCCTCGAGTTTCTGTACCAGGTAGCTTGCGTCCGGATCGCCCGCCTGTACCCGCTTGACGCCGGGCACCTGTGCGGAGTCGACGCCGACCAGCAGCGTGTAGCTGTTAGCCGCGTCCAGGACCAGGCCGAGCGGCGGGTTGCCGGGCGCATGACAACCGGCCGTCGCACAGCTTGGCGTCAGCACGTTGGCCTGGATCTCCGAGTAGACCGGGGCAAAGACCAGCGGGGGCTGCGGCGCCAGGCCGGGCGGCCCCTTGCCGCCATAGCAGGCCGACAGGCCCCAAAGGGCGGCCAGGCCGTGCAGAACCATGGCCGTCCGCCACTGCCCTCGAATTCTGACTTTGTCGTCCACACCCGGCTCCGCCGTTTTGCTGCTGCGTGAGCGGTAAGTGCGGGTTCGCGGCCCCACGGTTCAATCGCATCGAGAATTCGACCGGGGGCCCGCCGGTCTAGTTTTGTGGCCGTCGAATTGAACCTTTCCGTCCTTTACGGGCACTTATTCATTACGGATGCCGCCGCGAGGCCCGCAGACGGGTAGCCCGCATGCAACCGGATCGGAAGACGAGCATGGACAGTCGCGAGGAACTGCGCCTTATTCGCCGCATCGCGGACAAGGATCGCGATGCGTTGTCCGAGCTTTTCCTGGGCTATCACCCACGACTTTTCAAGTTCATCTACCGGCTGTCCGATTCGTATACGGTTGCAGACGAGCTGGTCAACGACGTGATGCTGACGATCTGGCAAAAGGCAGCGTCGTTTCGCGGCGACTCCAGGGTGTCGACGTGGATATTCGGTATCGCCTATCGCCTGACCATGCGCCGCGTGACGAAGAAGAAGCTGCAGCTCGCCGATATTGCCGACAACGAACACCTCGCGGCACCGGACGCAGCGGACCTGGAGACGCAGAACTGGGTGCACCGCGGCCTGCAGTCGCTGCCGCCGGCGCAGAAGATGACCGTCATCCTGGTGTTCTATCTCGGCCTTACCTACGAGGAAACCGCCGAAATTACCGAATGCCCGGTCAACACGGTCAAGACGCGCATGTTTCATGCGCGACGTAAACTGAAAGGGCTGCTCGAGGCGTCGGCCTCGCCCCGCAAAAGACTGGACGAAAGCGCACATGAGTGAATCGGAACAGGTACATCGTCAGGCGTCGCTGTTGCTGCCGTGGTACGTGAACGAAACCCTTGCCGAGGACGAGCGGGATTTCGTCAGGGCTCACCTGGCCGAATGCGCCGAATGCCGCGACGACCTCGGCGTATTGCAGACGATGCGGGAATCCGTCGTGGCCGGCAGCGCTGCGCCGATCGTGCCGAAGCCGCGCGTCGCCGAGCTTTTGTCGCGTCTCAACGGGGCTTCCGACGTGCAGGAGTCACCGTTCGTACTCGGGCGCTGGCTCATCGCTGCGACCATCGGTGCCATCTCTGTCGCACTGGCCTGGCTGGTGGTCGAAGTGGCCGGAAACCGGGTTGAGCCGACAGTCTTCGAAACAGCGACCTCGATGTCGTCTGTGACCACGATGGACTACGTCGTTCGGCTGGACTTCGATGACTCCGTCGGCGAAGCCGATCGTGAGCGAATACTGGCCGCTCTGGGTGCTCGCGACGTAACGCGCGATTTGCAGGCTTCAGGCTACCGCGCCGTCATTACGGCGCCGGCCATGTCGTTTGCAGAGCTGCAGCAGTTCACGGAACGGGTAGAATCCATGGACGGCGTTCAGGCGATGGGCGTGCTCGCCTTGCAGCTGCCCGTCGACACGCGCTCACGTGACTCCGTCCAATAAGAAACGTGCAATGAGAACCGGTCGATGAAATTTTGGCTTACCGCGCTGTGCATGACGGGACTGCTCGTCGCGACGGCAACGGCGGCCACGCCCGACCCGGCCACCGACATCCTCGTCACGTTCGTCAATGAAGGAGCCGCGGCGGTCAGCAGCAGCTTTCGTGCACCCTATCAGAACCGCAAGCGATACCGCCTGTCGCCGGCCGCACAGCGCAACGCAAATGCCGTGTCCGACGAGTACCGACTGGTCACCGTCGACCACTGGCCCATCCGGTCGCTGTCCGTGTATTGCTTCGTCTACCGGGTGCCGGAGGACACGGATCGTGACGAGCTTTTGGCTCGGCTCAATGCCGATGCGCGCGTCGAATCGGCGCAGGCGCTGGAAGTGTTCCGGACGCGAAGCGCCGCCGCGGCTGTGTACAACGATACGCTCGCAAACCTTCAGCACGGCCTCGCCGCACTCGGCGTCGTCGACGCGCACCGCCTGACACGCGGCGACGGCGTTCGCATCGGCATTGTCGACAGCCATGCCGACCTGCGTCACGAGGACCTCGCGGGCCGGGTGCGCAGGACACGCAACTTCGCCGCACCGAACAGGCCGGCCGATCGGTTGCATGGCACGGCGGTCGCGAGCGTCATCGGCGCACGCGCGGACAACCGGCGCGGCATCGTCGGTATCGCCCCGGAAGCAACTCTGGAAATGTACGTCTCGTGCTGGGACGGTGGTGGCGGAGCGGCGATTTGCGACAGCTTCACGCTCGCCAAGGCGCTGGATTCGCTGCTCGACAATCCGCCGCATATCGTCAACCTGAGTTTTGCCGGCCCGTATGACGGACTGGTTTCGCGGCTTCTTGATCGCGTAGCCGATGCCGGCGCGGTCATGATAGCCGCGCAGGACACGGCGCCCGGCAATGGGCCGGCGTTTCCCGCAAGCCATGAATCGGTCATCGGTGTGGCTACAAGCAGACCAAGGGAAGATGAGGCGGAAGCCATTCATGCGCCGGGCGAGCAGATCATGGTCGCGATTCCCGACAATGCGTACGACTTCCGTTCCGGGAGTTCGCTTGCAGCGGCCCACGTCAGCGGCGTCGTTGCGTTGCTGCTGTCATTGTCACCCGACGTCGCAACTGACGACATCGTATCGTTGCTGCGCCGGTCACAGCTGGCAGAATCAGCCCGCGTCCAGTCCGTCGATGCGTGCCGGATGCTGAGACTCGCCATTCCTTCATC
Organism: uncultured Gammaproteobacteria bacterium; assembly: GCA_938003715.1. Taxonomy (GTDB): domain Bacteria; phylum Pseudomonadota; class Gammaproteobacteria; order Steroidobacterales; family Woeseiaceae; genus SZUA-117. The sequence goes on along the minus strand of CALKYK010000486.1, from coordinate 3,157 downwards.
CGCGTGCGGCCTCGAGGAAAACCCCTCGATCAGCTCTGAACGCTAGTCAGAACGCCAGCCGCAGGCTCAGCGCGATACGGGCGTCGGCACGATACGGGGTGCTGACAATCGGGACCGCGGCACTGGTGTCGTGAAAGCGCAGGTCGACGTCGACGATGCCCAGCGGCCGGGTAATGCCGATTTGCCAGTAGGTGTATGCCGCGCCGGTCAGGTCCGACGGGTCGTAGTGGCCGATGCCCGCACCCATCACGAACTGCTTCGGCAACGGCCATTCGGTGAACAGGTCTATGTTTCGCGCCGCCCTGCCGCTGTGATACAGGTCGGGTGAGTACGAGAACTCCAGCCAGGCACGATCCCGGTAATTGACGGCCAGCGAGATTTCCTCGTAGTCGTAGTCGAAGCCGCCGGACTGGCCCGGATAGGTATAGGCAACGAGGTTGGCGCCGAGCGACCAGTGGTTGCCGATTTCACGGTCGACACCAACGTAATAAATGAGCCGTTTTCCAATGCAAGCTCGCCGCCGAGCTGCACGGCCGGGTCGCCGTCCGAGTAGCTTACGCCGCGAAACACGTAGTCGCTGGTGAGTACGAGGTAGCCACTCGCCTCCGCGGCAACGGTGGTGTGCGAGAACAGAAGGCATGCGCTCGCAAGTAGGCACCCGTGTTTCATGCCTGCGACTATACAGGGAACGCCGCAGCGGACCGCGCCGTCGGGATCGTGCTCAGGCGGCTTTCGGTTCGCTCGCTGCCGTATCGGCGGCTACTGGCCTGGCCATCGCACAGCGATTTCGTCCGCCACGCTTCGCAGCGTAGAGCGCACGATCGGCGGCCCGGAGCAATGCGTCGAAGGAATCGGCATCCGGTCCGCATTCCGCGATGCCGAGGCTGAGCGTCACCGCGATTTCACCGCCGTCCGTCGGAACCCGCTGTGCGTCCATGGAGCGACGAATGCGGTGCGCGACGAATGCGGCATCGAAAGCCCGCGTACGTGGCAGGACGATGATGAATTCCTCGCCGCCGAAACGACCGACGATGTCGCATTCGCGGACCGCGCTGCGGCAAACCGCGGCAATGCGACGCAGTACGTCGTCGCCGGCGCAGTGCCCCCAGGTGTCGTTGACCTGCTTGAAATGGTCGGCATCGATCAGGATCAGCGAAAACCGGCTTCGATAGCGCCGGTACCGATTCAGTTCGTGTTCGACGATATCGAAGACGAAACGGCGGTTATAGAGCCCGGTCAGCGGATCTTCCGACGCCTGCTTCGTGAGCGATTCACACAGCCGGTCACCGATTGCGAGGTGGCGAATCGCGATCGCGACCACCACCCAGACGAGCACGATGCTCATGGCGCGGTTGAGTGCCACGAACTGCCATGCCGAGCCGTCGGGGGACAACGGAACGCCCACGAGAATCAGCGCGGTCGCCACGCCACCCGACATCACGATCATCCGCGGCGACCGCGCCAGGAGCCCAAGCAAAGGTAACCCGACATAGGGAATGCCGACGGCGACACCGAGCGGCTGCGAGAGATCGAAGAGGAAGGTCACGGTGGCGAGCAACGTGGCAAGCAGAACGGCCGGCCGTGCAGACAATGGTCGATCGAGGCGCATCATTACGCTCCCTGCCAGCGACTCGTGCCTTATGTGTTCGCCACGAACCGTCGGCGGTCAGTCACCGCGGCATTATGTCGAATACGGTCATCCCGCACCGTGACCTGAGTCACATTTTTTCTGGAAAAGTGCCGCAAGCGATTGAAATTACGATGATCAGGCGACGGTCACGCTGTCTCGGCCCGTCATCGCGCCGTGCAGGCGGGAGGGTAAACTGGAGCGGGTGAAGGGAATCGAACCCTCATTCTCAGCTTGGGAAGCTGATGTCCTACCATTGAACGACACCCGCCGAACAAAGAATCTTTTTACGTGTGCGGAAACGCACTGTCAGGCGCTAGATTAACCCATTATCGAACTTTGCCCGGGATTCGAGGCAATGTTATCGACCGCGTCGCATCCAGTCGCGCATCGAACTGTTGTGAGCCTTCCGGATATCTGAGAAATGCCAGCGTCAATACGGACTGGAAAGTTTACAGGCAATCTGCCGGAACGGGATTGCTGAATCGCCGCAAATTTTCGGAACCGAGCCGGTCCTCCGGGCACGGCATCACGCCGTGCCCGGTTTACAATCCGTCAACCACCATTGATCAATCGTTAATCCACGCAGGATCCGCATGCTCCCCGTCGAAGGTTCTCTGGGCAAGCCGGGTTCCGTCCGCCCATACCGTGAACACCTGGTATTGGCTGCCCGCATGCCGGGAAGTAAATGCCACGAGGCGGCCGTCCGGCGACCACGACGGCGCAAACTGGGGTCCCGCGAGCGGGCCAATCAGGGGCATAAGCGCCGCGCCCTCACCGCCCGTAAACGCATCGACCCAGTACAGGTCACCGAATATGCCTGGCGATGAGCGCTGGAAAACGATCCTGGATCCGTTCGGGGACCAGGTCGGCTGATCGTCGTAAGCGGTTGTGCTGGACGTCAGCTGCACCTTGTCGCTACCGTCCGCGCGCATCGTCCAGATGTGGCCCAGCCCGCTTTCTGAATGCGAGAACGCAATGCGGAAATCTCCATTGAATTGAGTCTGGGACCAGGCTGGCGAACTTTGACTCGTTGGTCCGAAATCGGCCGTCAGATTGATCGCCCCCGAGCCGTCGATAGCGCTCATCGTCCAGATGTCGGTACCCATCCCGGTGATACGCTCGCGGTAGGCGATCCTTGTACCGTCCGGCGACCACGCAGGCTGGTCACGCAGCCCTGCCCCACTGGTCAGCTGAACCGCTGCCGAGCCGTCGCGATTTGCGCGATAGATGTGTGTATCGAGACCAACCACGACGACGAAGGCGATCGCCGTGCCGTCTGGTGATGGCGTAGGATCGCTTGCGGCCCGTGCCGGCGCGAAAACCGGAGACGCGACGCCGGCAGGATCGGTTATGTCGAGATAGAACAGCTCGGTGGCACTTAAAGAGTTGTGCGGCGTTTCAACGGCACTGTAGAGCAACGAAAACGGGTAATCCGCATCGACCCGGATTGAAGCCGAAGCGGTGATGCCGTCTATTCGCACGTTGACCATGGTTTGGCCGGCGCGCAATCCGGTTGTGCGCCCCAGC
>CALKYK010000485.1 GCA_938003715.1 uncultured Gammaproteobacteria bacterium | reverse complement strand
GATGCCGCCGATATTCAGCACGGCGCGGTTACTCTTGTCATCGGCAAAGAGCCAGCGATGAAAGGCGGGCGCCAGCGGCGCCCCTTCGCCACCGAGCGCCACGTCCCGGCGCCGGAAATCGGCGACCGTGGTGATGCCGGTGCCGGCGGCGACGACATTCGGGTCGCCGACTTGTAGCGTAAACGGTCGCGCCGCCCGCGGCTGGTGGCGTATCGTCTGCCCGTGACTGCCGATCGCCGTTACAGTTTCAGCATCGACGCCTTTGCGCTCGAGCAATGCAAGCGCGGCGTCGCGAAAGCAGGCGCCCACCCACTGGTCGAGATTGCCGATGCGGTCGACCGTCAGCTCGGCCGGCTGGCGCGAGTACTTGAGCAGCTCGTCGCGCAGCGCATCGGGATAGGGCACCGACATCGTAGTCCTGACGTCGCAGTGCCGGTCGCCGAATGCGACCAGCGCGGCGTCGATGCCATCCATACTGGTGCCGGACATCAGGCCGATGTACAGGTCTTCGGACTGCCGCGCGGACGGCATTGTCGTCAGTCGTGAGAAAGTGACGCGACCCGCGTCCGCTTGTACTGCAGCAGCTCGTCGAGAATAGGCTCGGCCGAGGCGAGGAAATCGGCGCGGTATTCGTCGCTGATCGGGTCGGCCTGCGGCAGCTTGACGGTCCGCGGATTACGGTGAACGCCGTTCAGCCGATACTCGTAATGCAGGTGCGGTGCCGTCGCGAGCCCCGTCTTGCCGACGTAGCCGATGACCTGTCCCTGCGTGACGCGACGGCCGACGCGGGCGCTGGAGTCGAACCGTGACATGTGCGCATAAAGCGTCGTGATGTTGCCACCGTGCTGCAGAATGATCGCGTTGCCATAGCCGCTTTTCACGCCGCGGAAAATGACCTTGCCGTCGCCCGCCGCCTTGATCGGTGTGCCTGACGGCGCCGCATAGTCGACGCCGCGATGCGCACGGATCGTGTTCAGGATCGGGTGCTTCCGTCGCGGATTGAAATTGGAACTGATGCGCGTGAAATCCACCGGGGCGCGCACGAACGCTTTGCGCACGCTGCGACCGTCGGGCGTGAAGTAGTCGGCGCGACCGTCGCGGTCCACATAGCGAATCGCCTGGAACGTGCGGCCATTGTTGTTGAATTCCGCGGCGAGTATGGCGCCATCGGAAACGTACTCGCCGTCCTGGAAGACTTCCTCGTAAAGAATGTAGTAGTTGTCGCCGCGGCGAATGTCGAGCACGAAGTCGACGTCCCAGGCAAATATGCCGGCCAGGTTCATGATCAGCTTGTCGCGCAGCCCTGCCTGCGATGCACTTTCGAACAACGACGACTCGATGCGGCCATAGGCGAGTCGGCGCTGGGTCTCGATCGGTCGCTCCACGATCTCGGCGGCAAACCCGGCGTCGTTTCTCGAAACCTGCAGCGCGCTGGTCAGATCGAGTTCGCGGTACAGGCTGATGATGCGGCCGTCGTCGTGCCGGATCGACAGCGCGTCGCCGGGGATCAGTTTCTTCAAGTGCGGCGCCGCATCGGGTAATGCGACGACGGCGGCGAGGTCGCTCAGGCTCAATCCGTTCTTGCGAAACAGCCGGTCGAGCGTGTCACCGCGGCGAATTTCGAGCTCGACGCTCGAAAACTGTGGCGGCAGCTCGAGTGGCGGATGAAAGCCCTCGTATGGCAGCGTCGTCTCGATGAACGTGCGGTGTGGAAAGGCGCCTGCCAGGACGTAGGGGGCTTCGATCGAGACGTTCGCAATCGGCGTCGATCCGGCCGATTGCCCCTGCGCTTCCGCAGGCGCCTCGAACATCGTAAGGAACAGGCCCAGGCCGACCAGCGGCAATCCGAGACCGAGGACGAACCACGGCAGTGCGCTCGTATTCCTCGAATCGGGACCGGTCACCGGCTTGTAGTCGTGAAGTATGGGGCTGACCGGTCGTCTCAAGACAGAAGGCCTCCACAGGCGCGTCTGGCCGGTACTGTACAGGCAGTTCCGGGGCAGGTCAAAGAAACCGTAGAAAACTCAGGGTCTTAACTTTGGTTCTTGAGTTGTGGTCGTGGCCACCGCCGGGATGGGCCGTGATGCGCCGGAGTGATACCCTTCCGCTGCCCCTGGCTGGACGAAAATGGATGACTGCGATACGCGAACAGATGGCGGAGCTCGTGCGCGGCACGGACGAAGTGCTGCCCGACGGCGGCCTCGAAGCCAAGCTGAAACTCGGCCGGCCGCTGAACATCAAGGTCGGCTTCGATCCGACCGCGCCCGACCTGCACGTCGGGCACACGGTGATCCTGAACAAGATGCGGCAGTTCCAGGAGTACGGCCACAACGTCGTGTTCCTGATCGGCGACTTCACCGGCATGATCGGCGACCCGAGCGGGCGCAATGCGACCCGGCCGCCGCTCACCGACGAGGAGATCCAGGCGAATGCGGCAACCTACAAGGAGCAGGTGTTCAAGATCCTGGATCCGGACAAGACGATCGTCGACTTCAATTCGCGCTGGCTCACGGAGCTCGGCTCGCCCGGGCTGATCCGGCTTGCGGCGCGCTACACGGTGGCTCGCATGCTCGAGCGCGACGACTTTTCCAAGCGCTTCGCCGCCGGCGAATCGATCTCGATCCACGAATTCCTGTACCCGCTGGCGCAGGCTTATGACTCGGTGGCGCTGAAAACGGACGTCGAAATGGGCGGCACCGACCAGAAGTTCAACCTGCTGGTCGGCCGGCACATCCAGCAGTCCTACGACCTCGAGCCGCAGATCGTGATTACGCTGCCGTTGCTGGAGGGGCTGGACGGCGTGCAGAAGATGTCGAAGTCCTACGGCAACTACATCGGCATCACCGACCCGCCGGGCGAGATGTTCGGCAAGGTGATGTCGATATCCGACGAGCTGATGTGGCGCTACTTCGAGCTGCTGAGCTTCCGCCCGCTGGCCGACATCGACGAGCTCAAGAAGGAGGTCATCGACGGGCGAAACCCGCGCGACGTGAAGTTCGAGCTGGCGGACGAAATCGTGGCCCGGTTTCACGACCGGGCATCGGCCAAGGCGGCGAAGGCGGAATTCATCGCGCGCTTCCAGAAGGGGGCCATGCCGGAGGACATCGAGGAGGTCTCGGTTGCCAGCCGGGACGGGGGCCTGGGGCTTGCACACTTATTAAAGGAGGCCGGCCTCGTCGGCTCGACGTCCGAGGCTTTCCGCATGATCAAACAGGGTGCCGTCCGCATCGACGGCGAGCGCATCGAGGACCGGGATCTCGAGGTCGATGCCGGCACGACCCACGTCTACCAGGTTGGAAAGAGGCGTTTCGCCCGGGTGCGGCTGACCTGAGTCTCCCGCGCCGGCCGGGACGGACGGTGCGGAGCCGGATCGGCGCCCAAATCGGCGAATAAACTGTTGACCGGGCCCGATTCGTCGCTATAATGCCCCGCTCGCTGAGGTAACGGTGTGCCTCGGCCGGACCCCGAAAATAAAGGCATGCAGGCGCGCAAGGGCTGTGATTTGGGCCTTGTTCGCTTGTATAATTGTGGGCCCGGTCGAAAAAGTGGTTCAACGGCGAAAGCCCGACTGGACCGACACCAGAGCCGGCGGCAAAACGGGAACTTAAGGGATTCGGGTCCCTGTGCCGAAAGCAAGGCAACTTGCACGAGGCACGGCTCGCCTACCTTCGGTTTTCCGGACGCTCTTTAACAATTCAATCAGATAATTTGTGTGGGTGCTCGCGCATGCGTCTGCCTTGAGGCGACACATACGTGAGACCTTAGTTCAAACCTTAGTAATTAAGGGATTACGTTCTTCGATTGAAGCTCAAAGCTTTGAAGTGAAGAGTTTGATCCTGGCTCAGATTGAACGCTGGCGGCATGCCTAACACATGCA
>CALKYK010000484.1 GCA_938003715.1 uncultured Gammaproteobacteria bacterium | reverse complement strand
GACGCGCATCTCCAATTCGCCGCTGGTCGGCAAGTGGAAGCTCGCGGGCGAGGGCGCCGCTTCAGTCGGTCCCGCGCCGGAAAGTTCCGAGTGGTGGGCATCGACCACAGCGAACGGCGCGGGACCGAATGAGCGCGCCTGCTGGTTCGACGACATCTATCATTTTGGTGCGGACGGGTCGTTCAAGAATTTTCACGGCACCGAGACCTGGATCGAATCCTGGCAGGGTGCCGCCGCCGAAGGATGTGGGGCCCCGGTATCGCCGCACGACGGCACCAGCACGGGTTCGTTCAGCTTGGACCCTGTCGCCGGTACGCTCGTTATCAACGGGCGCGGCTCCTACCTGGGGCTTGCGAAAGCCGTCAACGGCCAGGAACTCTCGAACCCGGGCGATGCGCCCGACAGCATCACCTACACGGTCTCGACGCTGGACGGCAACAACGTGACGGTGACGCTGGAAACGGCGGCCGGCGTCTGGTGGACGTTCCGGCTCCAGCGCGTCACCGATACCGTTGCACTGGCCGGCAAGTGGAAGCTGGACGGCGAGGGTGCAGCGTCCGTCGGACCGTCCGCGGGCAGCGCCGAGTGGTGGTCTTCGACCTCCGCCAACGGTGCAGGTCCGATGGAGCGGGCCTGCTGGTTCGATGACGTGTTCGATTTCGGGTCGGACGGATCGTTCATGAACATGATGGGCAGTGAAACCTGGCTGGAAGCGTGGCAAGGTGCTGCGGCCGACGGTTGTGGCACACCGGTTTCGCCGCACGACGGCAGCGCGCGGGCGATCTTCGAATACGACGCCGCAGGCAGTACGCTGACCCTTCACGGCCGGGGCGCACACCTCGGTCTCGCGAAAGCGGTCAACGGCCAGGAGCTGTCGAATCCCGCTGACGCGCCCGATTCAATCACCTACCAGGTCATGACGCTGGACGGCGACAGTATGACCGTCACGCTGGAGACCGCGCCGGGCGTGTGGTGGACGTTCAACCTGGCTCGTGTTTCCAATTCGCCGCTGGCCGGTAACTGGAAACTGGACGGCGAGGGCGCGGCATCCGTCGGTCCGTCCGCGGGGAGCGCCGAGTGGTGGGCTTCCACGTCGGCCAACGGTGCAGGGCCTGCGGAGCGCGCCTGCTGGTTCGACGACGTGTTCCACTTCGGTGACAGCGGTACGTTCCAGAACTTCCCGGGCGCCAATACCTGGATCGAGACCTGGCAGGGCGCCGCGGCAGAAGGCTGCGGCGTGCCGGTCTCGCCGCACGACGGTGGCAGCGCGGGCGGCTACGCGTTCGACAACCTGGCAGGCACGCTGGTGCTGATGGGACGGGGTTCTCACCTGGGCCTCGCGAAGGCGGTCAACGGACAGGAACTGGCGAGCCCCGGCTCCGCACCGGACAACATCACCTACACGGTGACCGTCATGGACGGCGCCAGCATGACCGTAACGCTGGAACCCGCGCCCGGCGTCTGGTGGACATTCAGGCTTGCGAAAGAGTAGCGGGCCCCCCTCCGCTACGAAAAAGGCGCCCAACGGGCGCCTTTTTTTTGATTGCGGGGAATCGGTCTAGGCAATTGCCGTCGGGCAGTAGCGGTTGATGAACTCTTCGTGTGAGGGTAACTGGTTCAGTATCCCGTCCACCCGCCCGGCCAGGATTTGCATAAACTGGCGCAGCTCGCGTTCCTCCATCATGTCGACGATGGCGTGGTAGCTCTCGGGTTCGATGCCCTGTCCCAGCATTACCTGGGTCCAGCTGTTCTCGGTGAAGACGTCGCCTTCGGCCTGGAATACGCGGCCGGTATTGCGGAACAGGTCCATCCGGTGTTGCAGGCTTTCCGGGACATCCATTTCGCGACAGCGGCGCCAGAAGGGCGAATCCGTTCGCTCGTTGACGTGGTAGTGCATGATGATGAAGTCGCGGATGAAGCGGAACTCGGTATCCATCTGTCGATTGAATTCCGCCTGGTCGGCCGGCACGACGCCGCCGTATGGAAACATCTGTAGCAGACGGATCACGCCGCGCTGGATCAGGTGAATGCTGGTGGATTCCAGCGGCTCGAGAAATCCTGCCGCGAGGCCCAGGCCCACGCAGTTTCGGTTCCAGTGCTTCTTGCGTTGTCCGGTACGAAAACTCAAGACCCGCGGTTCGGTGAGCACCTCGCCCTCGACGTTGGCAAGCAGGTCCTCTCGGGCCGCGTTGTCATCAATGAAGTCGCTGCAGTATACGTGGCCGTTGCCCACCCGTGTCTGGAGCGGGATGCGCCACTGCCAGCCGCTGTCCCTCGCTATCGAGCGCGTGTAGGGGATGGGCGGGCCGACCGAACGGGTTTGCAGCGCAACGGCGCGGTCGCACGGTAGCCAGTGCGTCCAGTCTTCGAACTCGGTTTCCAGCGTTTTGCCGAGCAGCAGGCTGACGAAGCCCGAACAGTCGATGAACAGGTCGCCCTGCACCGTCTGTCCCGATTCCAGTACCACCTCGGAAATGTCGCCGGACTCCGCCTGGCGCACATCGACGATCCTGCCTTCGACACGCTTGACGCCATCCCTTTCCGCCTGTTCGCGCAGGTAGCCCGCGTAACGCGTGGCATCGATGTGGTAGGCATAGCTCAGCCCGTCCTGCTTGAGCAGGCCGAAGCGGTTTGCTTTCGCGGCCATCAGCTCCGGTGAGTAGCGGCCGTAGTCTTCCGCAAAGCCGAGCTTCTGCGCCTTCAACCAGAAGTGCTGGAATCCCGCCGCCCAGCAGCCCTGGCCGGTGATGCCGAACGAATGAATGTAGTCGTGGTCGAGCCTGCGCCAGTTCTCGAATCGGATGCCGAGCTTGATCGTGCCCTGCACGTTGGCAAGAAAATCGGCCTCGTCGATTTTCAAAAGGCGATGCAGCGTGATGAAGGCGGGTATGGTCGCCTCGCCGACGCCGACCGTGCCGATAGCATCCGATTCCACCAGCGTTACGTTCAGGTTCCGGCCGATCAGCCGGCCAATCGAGGTGGCCGCAGTCCATCCGGCGGTACCTCCACCGACGACGACGACGTTTTGCACTTTGGGAGCAGTCATACGATCTTCGTTTTACAGCAGCTTGTCTCTCAGCATCTTGTGAATGTACTGTACGGTCGGTTCATGCAGCGGGTTCAGGACGCCGCGCGCATTTTTCGGAATGTGCTCGAAGTTTCCGGGCTCGGGATTGAAGACGTAAAAGTCGAAGAGGTCCTGCCATTGTTTTCTCTGGCCTTCGGGTAAATCGCGAAGGGAGAGTATCGCATGCTGCAGTGCGCTCAGCGGCGCTCCCATCCATGCCGGCGAGCCGCGCCACCAGTAATTCACCAGCACGTTGAAGGGATCCAGCGCTTCCAGGTGATGCCACCACATGCTCGGGACGATGACCGCATCGCCGGGTTGCAGCTCCGCCGTTTGCGCGGCCTCGACCGCGTTGCGGAAGTTCGGGAAGCGCTCGTAGTCCGGCGCGTGGAAATCGACGAGGCTGATGGCCTGTCCGGCGGGCGTGAAGTCCAGCGGGCCGACGTACAGGTTCCGGAGCTGCTCCGGCGGAAACAGGACGATGCGCCGCCGGCCGGCCCCCACGCAGGCGATGTTCGACGGAAAGTCGAAATGCGCCGATACCCGGCTCTGGTTGCCGATCCAGATGCTGACCAGCGGGTCGAGGTGTTGGATTGGCAGGTCGTTCGAGTCGCGGAAACCCGGCAGCCAGTGATCGACGTTGGTCGAGCCTATATAAAGAGACGGCGGTGAAGGCAGGTCGATGTGTGATTGCA
>CALKYK010000483.1 GCA_938003715.1 uncultured Gammaproteobacteria bacterium | reverse complement strand
GCCGACGTCAATCCTGCCAGCGCCTAGGTAACGGCGCACGAATTACGGACGCGCGACGCCGAAAGTATCGCAGCTGTCCGGGTTTCCGGATTCGAAACCGGTCCGGAACCAGCGCTGCCGCTGAGCGGACGTGCCGTGCGTGAACGTTTCCGGCACGACCGTGCCGCGTCCCTGGCGCTGCAGCTGGTCGTCGCCGATCGCGCTCGCGGCATTCAGCGCCTCCTCGAGGTCGCCTTCCTCCAGCATGTTAGTTGCACGCTCCGCACGGTTGGCCCAGACGCCGGCGAAGCAGTCCGCCTGCAGCTCGAGGCGCACGGACAGCTGGTTCGCCTCCGCTTCCCCGAGCCGGCGCTGGCGGTCGCGAACCTGACCGGAAATACCGAGCAGGTTCTGCACATGGTGGCCGACCTCGTGGGCGATGACGTAGGCCTGTGCGAAATCACCCGGTGCGCGGAAGCGGGTTCGCATCAGGTCGAAGAAGCCGAGATCGATGTAAGCCTTGCGGTCCGCAGGGCAGTAGAACGGGCCCATCGCAGCCTGGCCGAGACCGCAGGCGGATTGTGTCGAGCCGGTGTACATGACCAGCACCGGCTCCTGGTAAGTGCGACCGCTGGCGGCGAAGATGTCGCGCCACACGTCTTCCGTGTCGGCGACCACCACGTATACCATCTGTTCGAGCGTGTCCTCGCCAACTGATTGCGCGGCCGTCGGCCGGCTCGTGTCGGTCGACTGCAGGCCTTCGATCAGGAACGAGGGGTCGACGCCGAGGTACAGCGCGACCAGCACCAGCACGATCGTGCCGATACCGCCGCCCATTAGACGGCGGCCGCCTCGCGCACCGCGCCTGTCCTCGATGTTGCTGCTGCGGCGTCTGCCTCGCCAGCGCATACGGATCTCCACCCGATTCGATGATCGTAGGCCGCTAATGTGGCATTACCGGTCGATATCGGCAATGTGCCTGTAACAATCTTTTACGCACTGCCACGCGATTTGCATTCATAGCGGCGCCCGATTACGGTGCCTGCGACTTCCGGAAACCGAAAACGGTCGCAGAAACCGATGAAAAAGATTGCCATCAAGAAATTCGACGAACTCCGCGACCGCAAGCCCGAACATGCACTGGTCGGTGAAGTCGATCTCGTCGTGATTCGCTACGACGACAAGGTCAGCGTGCTATACGGGCGCTGCGCGCATCGCGGCGCGCTGATGAGCGACGGCCATGTCGACGGCGACAACCTGATCTGTGGCGTGCACAACTGGGACTACCGCTTCGACACCGGCGTCAGCGAATACAACAACGCCGAGAAGCTCGAGAAGTTCGAATCGTGGATCGAGGACGGCAAGGTGCTCGTCGACGAGGACGAAATCGGCGAGTGGGCGAAGGCACACCCGCAGCCCTACGATCGCGACGCCTACCAGGGCGCCTACCAGGATCCGAGCGGCACGTCCGACGAGCCGCACGTCAAATACATCCGCAAACTTGCTGGCGGCGGCCTCGGCAAGACCGGCAAACACGGCCCGTCCGCCGCGATGGGCGTGCCGCGCGATCAGCTGCCGAAGTGGGACGAACTGCAGTTCGTCGTGGCGCAGCTGCACCGGCTGCCGCTGCTCGACGACGAGGAGGTCGGCACTGATCTCGTCGTGGGGCCGCGCGCCGAAAAGCCGCTGCGCCTCGACATGCCGCTGTTCGTTTCCGACATGAGTTTCGGCGCGCTGTCACCGGAGGCGAAGATCGCGCTGGCGAAAGGCGCCGAGCTCGCCGGCACCGGCATCTGCTCAGGAGAAGGCGGCATGCTGCCCGAAGAGCAGGCCGAAAATTCACGCTACTTCTACGAACTGGCCTCGGCGCGCTTCGGCTTTTCCTGGGACAAGGTGCAGCGGACCCAGGCGTTCCACTTCAAGGGCGGCCAGGGTGCCAAGACCGGCACCGGCGGTCACCTGCCGGGCAAGAAAGTCACCGACAAGATCGCCGAAGTGCGGGGCCTCGAGCCCGGCGAGGACGCAGTGTCACCATCGCGTTTTCCGGACTGGACGGAGCTCGGTCAGTACCGCGAGTTTGCGGCGGAAGTACGGGAGAAGACCGGCGGCATCCCGGTCGGTTTCAAACTGTCGGCGCAGCACATCGAAAAGGACATCGACGCAGCGCTCGAGGTCGGCGCGGACTACATCATTCTCGACGGTCGCGGCGGCGGCACCGGCGCCGAGCCGCTGATTTTCCGCGACCACATTTCGGTGCCGACGATCCCCGCGCTGGCGCGGGCGCGGCGCCACCTCGATCAGTCAGGCGCGAAGGACGTGACGCTGATCATCACCGGCGGGCTACGCCACCCGGCGGACTTTGCGAAGGCGCTGGCACTCGGCGCCGACGGTGTCGCGGTCGCCAATGCGGCGATCCAGGCCATCGGCTGCCTCGGCATGCGTGCTTGCCACACGAACAACTGCCCCGTCGGCATCGCGACGCAAAAGCAACAGCTGCGGGACAGGCTGCCCGTCGACGAAGCCGCGGCGCGGCTGGAACGCTATTTTCGCGCCGCCGTCGACCTCATCAAGGTCGTCGCGCGCGCGGCCGGCCATCGGCACGTCCGCGACTTTTCTGTCCGCGACCTGACGACGTTCAGGACCGACATGGCGGCCCTGACCGGCGTTGCCTACGGCGGCGTGGCGGGGCCCGGCGGCTGAGGCCCGAAGCTACTCGACGGTCAGGCGGCCGTTGACGTCCATATCGAGCGTCTGGCCGCTGCACATCCGGTCGATCGCCAGCACGACGCGTTGCTCCCGGGTATGGGTGCGGTCGTCGTCCCGCGGTTCCTCGAAGGTCAGGGCCAACCCTGACCCGCGCCCCGGTTTCAGCCGGATGCACTTGTCGGATTCGTCATCCGGTGCGAGCGCTTCGGTCGACTTGTGAAAGAGATCCATTGCGGTCTCGGTAACTTCGAGCATCAGTCCTCCGTGTAGGTGTTGAAAATGATTCAGCTGTCGTTGACCCGTTCGAATACGGTGCTGGCGTGTGCCCAGTTCAGGCGCTTTTCGATCACTGCATCGACGTGCGCACCGCGGTCGTTCTGGTAATCGAGGTAGTAAGCGTGTTCCCAGACGTCGAGCGTCAGGAGCGGCGCGATACCGTCCGCGACCGGTGTGTCGGCGTCCGAGGTCGTCATGATCTCGAGCTTGCCGTCGCGGAACACGAGCCACGCCCAGCCGCTGCCGAACTGGCCCCTGGCCGCCTTGCCGAACTTTTCGGCGAATTTTTCCATGCCGCCGAAATCCTCATCCAGCCGCTCGCGCAGTGCCGAAGACGGCGCGCCCGTGGTCGGCGTGAGGCTGTCCCAGTAGAACGAGTGGTTCCACACCTGGGCCGCGTTGTTGAATACGTATTGCAGGTCCGGGTCGCGTTTCGCGGTGCGAATCAGCTCTTCCAGCGGCATGCCGGCGTATTTCGTGCCGGCAATGGCCTTGTTCAGCTTGTCGACGTAGCCGCTGTGATGCTTGCCGTAGTGGAATTCGATCGTGCGCCGCGAAATCACCGGTTCCAGATCGGCCGGATCCCACGGCAGCTCGGGTAATCGTATGTCTGCTTCCTTCAACTGCGTATTCATGTCTCTCCTGTTTTCACTTGGTTCAAAATTCTTCGCCGCCCGAATCCAGCTTGTCGCGCAGCGATCGTAAACTTTCCGCCAGGTCTTCGATGTCCCGGTCCGGTAGCGCCGTCAACGCGGAGACGAGCGCGCCGCCGTCCTCCCGCGTCTCGGTCGCGACGCGCATGCCCATCGCGGTGACCTGCAGGCTGACGACCCGTTGGTCCTTGCCGCCGCGCCGGCGGCGAATGAGCTTGCGTCGCTGCAGCTTGTCGAGAAGATTGCTCGTGGTCGAGGGGTGCAGCGACAGCGCCGCCGACAGTTCGGTGACGCGGATGCCCGGCTGTTCGGCAATGAGACGCAGCGCCTTCAGCTGGCCGCGGCTGATCCCCAGGCGTTTGTCGGTGCTGTCGGCGTCTCGCTCGACGATGCGGATGATGGTCCGCAGGTCGTCGATCAGCGATCGCTCCAGTTCGTCGCGTGCCTTGCTGGTCGTGGTGTCGCGTCTGTCGGCCATCGACTTGCGCACTCCCCGGCTCTTTCGAGCCGCCGGTCACCCGGACAGGGCCAGGCGAACATTGTTGTCAGGTCATCGCTTTACCAATCGCTCCATGTCGTTCGGCAACTTGCGCAACAAATGCTGCAAGAAGCGGGCCAGCGCGGGAGCGGCGGTTTCCGCGGCATCGGACCGTGGTTTTGCGGCAAAACTTACATCCGGCGTGAAAAATGTACGCAGATCCGTCATCGCCGGCGGTGCCGGGCCCGCTGCAGCCGTCCACTTTCAGCCCGGCACGAATCCTGCTTTCACAGAGGTTCGACGCAACAATCAATCGACAAGGAGAGGCAAGATGACCCGACTGACAGCACCCGGCGCGATGCTCGCACTGCTGCTCGCGGCATGCGGCGCTGATACACCGGAGGCCCGCCTCGAGGCGCAGGCTGAAGACGTGGCGGACGCGGAGGCGCGCGTCGCGGACGTCCGGGAAGAGATCGGTGACACCGAAAACGAACTCGAAGTGCGGCGAGCAGCGGTCGCGGAGGCGCAGAAAGCGCTTGCCGAGGCGCGCAGCGACCTTCGCCGCCTGCAGAAAAAACTGGCTGCCGAGCGCGAGGCGCTGGATACCACCGCAACCGACACGGCGATATTTCGCCTGCTGCAGAAGCGGCTGCTCGAAGACGAACTGCTCGCTGACGCCGCCATCAACATCTTCGTGCTCGACGGCACTGTCGTGATGTACGGCGACGTCGACTCCGACGACAGAAAGGCGCGTGCGGGCGATCTCGCGGCGAACACCCCGGGCGTGGAAAACGTGCGTAATTTCATCGACGTCAACGCGACGGCGGAACGCACTTCGTGACCCGACGGCAGGTCGGGGTCGAGATCGAGTTCTCCGGCATCCCGATCGAGGATGCCGTGCGGACGCTCGAGCATGCGCTCGACGCCAGCACAGACGCAGTCTCCGAGCACGAGTTCCTTCTGCATGCAAAAGGCAGCGACGATCCGTACCGCGTCGAGGTCGACTTCGAACTCCTGAAGCGCCTCAGTCGCGACGAGCAGGAGCAGCCGGACCAGCTGCGCCGGACCGTCGTCGACGTGCTCGGCGCCGCGGCATCGATCGCGGTGCCGCTGGAACTGGTCACGCCGCCATTGCCACTGCCCGCGCTCGACGACCTCGACCGCATCTGCGCCGAGCTCGCTTCGCAGGGTGCCGTCGGCACGCAGGATTCGTTTGCATACGCGTTCGGCGTGCATTTCAACCCGAATGTCGCCGAGCCCGATGCGGCATCGATCGTTGCCCACCTGCAGGCGTTTTCATGCCTTTTCGAATGGCTGAAAGCGCGCGACGAGATGGACCTTACGCGGCGCCTGACGGCGTTCGCCGATCCGTACCCGAAAGACTACGAGCTGCTGGTGCTCGAAGAGGACTACCGGCCGGACGAGCCGCAATTGATCGACGACTACATGCAGCACAACCCGACGCGCAATCGTGCGCTGGACATGCTGCCGCTTTTCGCGCACCTGGACGAGGACCGCGTGAAGTCGGCGCTCGACGATCCACGCATCAAGTCGCGGCCGACGTTTCACTACCGCCTGCCGAACTGCCGGCTCGGCGACGACGGCTGGAGCCTGCTCGACCCGTGGCGCGGCTGGCTCGAGGTGGAGCGACTCGCCGCCGCGCCCGAGGCGCTGTCGGAACTCGCCTCGGCGCGCCGGCGTCACCTCGAAGCGTTCACGATCGGCGCCACGGACGAATGGATTGCCACATGCGAGCGGACGATCAGAAACCTCGCATCGGCATAACCGGGCCGGCAAAGCGCCTCGCACCGGGCCGCATCGCAAGCTGCCTCGCCGTGCGCCGAGCCGGCGGCCGCCCGGTATGCCTCGCACCCGGCCGGCGGGAGCCGGACGAGTCGCTGGCTGCCATCATCGTCACCGGCGGCAGCGACATCGACCCGCTGCTCTACGGCGGTCCGCCCGCGCCGTTTTCACCGCCCGACGTGATCCGCGACGAATTCGAACTGGCTGCTCTGCGCTTTGCCGATCTTCACGGACTGCCCGTGCTCGGCATCTGTCGCGGCGCGCAGCTCATGAACGTGCACCACGGCGGCAGCCTGCACGCGGACGTCGCGCACCTGCGGCGCGTCACGTCAAACAAGGCGTCGCTGTCGCCGGCAAAGACCGTCGACGTCGAACCGCACAGCGTGCTGGCCAGCCTGCTCGGCACGCATACGCTGCGGGTCAACAGCCTGCACCACCAGGCGGTGGACAGGGTCGGCGACGGTCTGCGCGTCGTGGCGCGCGATCGGGATAAACTCGTGCAGGGCATCGAGGCGACGGACCATCGTTTCCGGCTCGGTGTGCAATGGCATCCCGAATACCTGGCCTTTCGAGAAACGGACATGCAGCTTTTCCGGGGACTCGTAGCGGCAGCGAGCCGCGCGTGAGCGTCTACATCGGCATCTTCGTCGCGGCATTTCTCGCCGCGACGATCGTTCCGTTCTATTCCGAAGTGGCGGTCGGCGCGGCCGTGCTCGGCGGCAAGAGCCCGTGGCTGGTGTGGCTCGTTGCCAGCGTCGGCAACACGCTCGGCGCCGTCGTCAACGGAATACTCGGCCGGGTGCTGGGGCTGATGCACGTCGAGCGATTGCTGCGTATCAAGCCGCAGGAGATGGAGCGCGTGCAGCGCTGGTTCGGCAAGTACGGCGTGTGGAGCCTCCTGCTCGCATGGCTGCCGATCGGCGGCGATGCGATCACGGTCGTCGCCGGCGTGATGCGCGTGCGCTGGATCCCGTTCGTCGCACTCGTGTTCGCCGGCAAGGCGGCACGCTACGCCGTGCTCATTTACGCGGTGCTGGCAGCCGCCCGGTGAACCGGGCCGGCATCAACCATCGCTCTCCTTGTCCTTCTCGACCTTCGACTTCAGGTTCCTGACGTAGCGCAGGGTGAGGAAATTGATCGCGCTCATCAGGATCGCCACCTCGTAGCGATGGAACGCGACCGCGACGCCGATCAATCCGGTGTTCCAGATGCTGGCCGCCGTCGCCGTACCGGAGACGGTGCTCTTGTTCTTCAGGATCGCGCCGCCGCCGATGAAGCCGATGCCGGTGATCAGGCCCTGGATGACGCGGGATTCGGCCTCCGTCGAATCGAGCACCGATACGCCGACCAGCGTGTAGCCGCAGGCGGCAACCGCCACCAGCGGAAACGTGCGCAGTCCCGCGCCGCGGCTCGACGCTTCGCGGTCCCAGGCGACCGGCAGGGAAAGAATGTAGGCGATACCGAGCTGGATCAGGTTGAACCAGATCTGGGGCCATTCGATGTCCAGTTCCACGTCGATGTCTACCGTTCGGCCAGGGGCCGGGCCAGTTTAGCATCGGCGTCACGACGACGATTCCTTGACTTCCGATCGATATGCCAATGACACTCGCAGCATGCACTTGCTCTACATCCTGCTGATTCTGCTGCTCGTCACCCGCGCCTGTTCCGAGATCGCGGTGCGCTTCAAGCAGCCTTCGCTGGTCGGCGAACTGCTCGGCGGCGTGCTGCTCGGCATCCTGTTCGCGAACTTCGCCGACTCGTCGTCCGTGCTCGCCGCGGTGGACACCGACGAAACGTTCCAGGCCGTGCTCGACCTCGCCGTTTTCTTCCTGATGCTGCTCGCCGGCATCGAGATGCGTCCCGGAGAACTCGCCCGCGCGGCGGGCCGCAGTGCGCCGATCGCGATCGTCGCGATGCTGGTGCCGCTGGGTCTCGGCATCGCGCTCGGCTGGTGGTGGCTGCCCGAATCGAACTGGAAAATCGCGCAGGCGCTGTTCATCGGTGTCGCACTCGCGATTACCGCGGTACCGGTCGCAGTCAAAGTACTGCTGGACCTGGGGCAGCTGCAGACCCGGCTCGGCCAGGTGGTGGTCGCCTCCGCCGTGATCGACGATGTCCTGAGCCTGGTGCTGCTCGCGGTGCTGACCTCACTGATCACCGCCGGCGACACGCTGACCGCCGGCATGCTGCTGACCATCGGCGTGAACGTGCTGCTCTTTTTCGCAATCGCCTGGGGCCTTGGCCGCTTCCTGCTGCCGTGGCTGGGCGCTCGCGTGCGAGCCTGGGATCTCGAGCACGCCGAGTTCAGCCTGCTGATCATCTTCGGCCTGGCGCTGTCCGTGCTGGCCGAAATGCTGTCGATGCATTTCCTGATCGGTGCGTTCGCGGCGGGCGTGTTCTTCACGCGCAACGTCGTCGGCGACGACCTGCACGAGAAGCTCACCGTGCGCGTCGAGGCGGTGACGATGGGATTCCTCGCGCCCGTCTTCTTCGCCTCGATCGGCATGCACCTGAACCTCGACGCGGTCACTGAAGCGCCGCTGTTCCTGTTCCTGCTGCTCACGGCAGCGATAGCCGGCAAGGTGCTCGGCGGCGGCCTGGTCGCGCGTGCGACCGGCTTCTCGACTCGCCACTCGCTTGCGATTGGCGCGGCGCTCAATGCGCGCGGCGCGGTCGAGATCATCATCGCGGACATCGCGTTTCGCGCCGGGCTGTTCGATCACCCCGATCCGCCGCCGCCGGCGATCGAGTACCTGTTCTCGGCAATCGTGATCGTGGCAATCATCACGACGCTGATGTCGCCGATCATCCTGCGCGCCACGCTCAGGCCGAAAAAGTAAGACTTACAAAACGCTTGTAATGTCGTGGATCCGGCGCTGAGCCGTCGCGCTGCAGCCCGCATCGTTCCGCCATTCCTGCATCTGGCATCGTTCCTGCATGGATAAGTATGTGTTTACAGCAAAACGGAGGATGCATGCAGGACCGAAACGATATCCAGGCCGAGAAGATCGAGGCGAAACTCGATGAGACGCAGGCCGAGATCGACCGGCTGGAAGCGAAGGCGAAAGCGGCGAAATCCGATGCCGAACTGAAGTTTCGCGATGAACTCGACGCATTGAGAGAGAAGAAGGAATCTGCGCGCGACGCGCTGGACGAAATGAAGAAGGCCGGCGATCGTGCCAGCGACGACCTGAAGCTCGGCGCGATGCGCGCCTGGCAGTCGCTCAGCGCCTCGGTCGAGCGCGCGAAGAGCCGCTTCGCCTGATTTGCAGTACCGACCAAACCCGACACCACTGACACCGGAGGCAATATGAACCATCAGAACTCCCGGGTCGGACGGGTCCTGGTCGTAATGAATACGGACCTGTCCGACCACGAGACACTGCTCGGGTCGACGCTCGTGCGCCGTGCAATTGACGTCGCAGAGCGCTTCGGCTCGACGCTCGAACTTTTCCACGTCGCGCACGACCCGGCACTCGATCAGGGGCTGTTCGCGTCCGACGACAGCGTCAGGAAGGCGCGCCGCGAAGAAACCGATCGCTGTGCCACCAGGCTCGCGGAGCTGGCGCTGCGGATGAAGCCCGACGTGGGCGACGTCAGCATCGACGTTCGCTGGGATCAGCCGCGAACCGAGGCCATCCTGCGCAAGATCGCCGACTGCGAGCCGGACCTCGTCATGAAGGAAGCCGGCGAGCACAGCTACGTCGCCGGCCTGGTAACGCATACCGACTGGGACCTCGCGCGGCAGTCGCCGGCCCACGTCTGGTTCGTCAAGGACGGCGCCGCTGACATAGACACCATCGTCACCGCGATCGGCACGGTTTCGCTCGACGAGGACGTCATTTCACCCGCGGATTACGATACGTACCGCCTGGCAAGCGATCTGGCCGGCGGTCTCGCGGCCGACGTGCGCCCGGTGCACGCCTACCAGGTGCCGCCGCTGAACGCGATGCTCAACTACGCGCCGGAACTTGGCGCGGGGCCCGCACTGCAGCAGCAGATGCACGGCGAAACCTGGCGTGAGATTGCGCGCCAGCACGGCCGCAGGATCGAGGAGTTCGCCCGCGAGTGCGACATCGCGGCCGATGACATCGAGATCGTCGCCGGTGAGCCGGCGAAAGTGATCGGCGAGCGGGCACGCGAGCTCGGGGCCGGCCTCATCGTCATGGGCGCGAGAAACCTGACCCGCTGGCAGCGGTTCACCAGCGCGGTGACCGCGGAGCCGGTACTGGCCGGCGCGCCGTGCGACGTGGTGGTCGCCAGGGACAGCGACGATCTCGAGGAATCGGCGAGCGCCGCGAAACCGATCCAGGGCAAGCCGGCATTCGACCTGGAGCGGGCGATCATCGACCCGGGGTCCACGTTCGAATCACCGCAGCAGGTGGTCGAGGCCCGGGGATTGAGCGCGCCGCTGCGCAAACGCATCCTCGAAGCCTGGGCATCGGACATCCAGTCCGAAATGGTCGAGGAGGACGAGGGCGGGCCGGTCAGGAAGACGCCGGCCGACCTGCTCGCGGCCATTCACTCGGCGACCGACGAACTCGGTCGAGAGGCCGGGCAGACGCGTCACTGACGAATCGGGAGTCGCCGGCGGCCGGTGCGCCTGTCGCCGGCGACGCAACGGGCCGCTCGGCCGGCACCGGATGTGATGTAATGCGCGTATTGCAGATGACCGGGACGACAGGGACGCCAGGCGCGGCACGGATGGAAGAATGAACGAACAGAAGAATCTTGCGCTCTTTTGCGATTTCGAAAACATCGCGCTCGGCGTCAGGGACGCCAACTACGCACGCTTCGACATCCAGCTCGTTCTCGAGCGGCTGCTGTTGAAAGGCAGCATCGTCGCGAAGAAAGCCTACTGCGACTGGGACCGCTACAAGCAGTTCAAGCCGGTCATGCACGAGGCGGCGTTCGAAATGATCGAAGTGCCGCACGTCAAGATTTCGGGCAAGAACTCGGCCGACATTCGCCTCGTCGTCGATGCGCTCGACCTGTGCTACACGAAGGAACACATCGACACGTTCGGCATCATCTCCGGCGATTCCGATTTCTCGCCGCTGGTCAGCAAGCTGCGCGAGAACGCGAAGACGGTGATCGGCGTGGGCGTCAAGAGCTCGACGTCCGACCTGCTGATCGCGAACTGCGATGAATTCATTTTCTACGACGACCTGGTCAAGACCGAGGCGGCGAAAAGCACCAAGAAAAAGCGCGGCCAGCGAAAGCGCACGAAGAAGAAAAAGAAGACCAAGCCGGATCCGGTCCAGGAAGCGATCGACGAGATTCTCGATACGACAGAGGCGCTGTACTCGGAGCGCGGCGATCGTTCCAACCTGTGGGGCTCGATGATCAAGCAGACGCTGAAACGCCGCCGCCCGCAGTTCGACGAATCGCACTACGGCTTCAGTTCCTTCAGCGACCTGCTCGAGGAAGCCGAATCCCGCGGGCTTTTGCAGCTCGAGCTCGACGAACGTTCCGGCGGCTACATTGTCCGTAGCGTGAGCCGGTCGTCATAACTGGCCGTAATTCGGGCGCTATACTGCCGGTTCCACAGCCCTTCCAGGACGCCTTCGTGAAAGCCGCAATCCCGACCCTTTGTCTCGTCATTGCCGTCGCGGCCGGTTGCAAGGTC
This sequence comes from uncultured Gammaproteobacteria bacterium, assembly GCA_938003715.1. GTDB lineage: Bacteria > Pseudomonadota > Gammaproteobacteria > Steroidobacterales > Woeseiaceae > SZUA-117. Next base: position 2,567 of record CALKYK010000483.1, on the reverse strand, counting down.
GAAGACGGCGTCTACCTGCCGGGGTGCATCGCGTACGCCGGCGACAGTATCGAACTCGCCAACGGCCGCTTCGAGTGGGACCGCTTCACCGACGCCGTCGAGGTCGACGCATCGGGCAACGTCGTCGACCCGCATCCCGACTATCCGAAGGTCGGCACCGCCACGGTCACCGGGGATTCCGTCGTGCTCACGGACGACGACGGCAACGTCGTCGACACACGTGCGCTCGTGACGCATGCGGGACGGCCCTACCTGCTGACCGCGGCCGAGCGGGCCGAGTGGCAGCGAACCGGCCTCATCCCGGCCTGCGCGCTGGTACTGGGCGGACACCGGTCGAACTGAGCGCCGCGGCGCCGAAAGTGTGAACTGACGCACATTTCAGTGTCGGGCACGGCCGCCCGGCCGGCAAAATGTCGGCTGTTTCCTGTCCGCAAAATCGCTGATTTGATTAACTGCGGTCTTGGGCTGGTGCGCTGTCCAGGAGCGCCAAATGAAAGGATTTCGCTTAGCCGCGCTCGGCATCCTGCTGGGCGTCGGCCAGATCGCTGCCGCCGCCGGGTCGACCGGCATGGTCATCACCCACTTCGAGCCGCTGAGCCGCATGGAATGGAGCGGCAGCCGTGCGGACGGGGCGCAGAAGTTCGCGGTGCGCGGGCCTGCAACGCTTCAGTTCGATGCGCTCGGGCGCTCGTACACGCTGCAGCTCGAATCGAACGATGCGCTGCTGTCGCCGCGGGCGCACGCCTCCCGCCGTACGCCGGTCTCCTTATATAAGGGTCGGATAGACGGAATCGACGGCAGCTGGGTGCGCATCACCTTTTATGACGGCCATCCGCGCGGCCTGCTCTTCGACGGAACCGAGCTGTACGCGATCGAGGCGCCGGGCGACAGTGGCATCGCCACCGACGGACCGGTGATGTACCGCCTCGCGGACAGCTACGTGCTGCCCGGGACGATGGCCTGCGACGCGGGCGCGCCGTTCGGCAACGGCGCACAGGTGTTCGAAAAACTAGCCGGCGGCAACGGGTATTCCGCCGCACGCGCACCGGGCGCATCGGTGCAGCTCAACCTGGGCGCAATCGGCGACTACGAATTCACGAACCAGATGGGATCCGGCGCCGAAGCCGCGATCCTGACCCGGCTCAACAACGTCGACGGTATCTTTTCCGACCAGCTCGGCGTGCAGCTCAGCGTCGAGGAGCTGGAGGTGTTCAACGATCCCGCCGACCCGTTCTCCGACACGACTGCGCCGATCGACCTGCTGGACGAACTCGGCAACTACCGCCAGCTGACGCCGAACCAGGCACTGCAGGGCCTCACCCACCTGTACACCGGCAAGGACCTCGACGGCTCGACGGTCGGCATCGCCTATACCGGCGCGCTGTGCAGCACGCGTTTCGGCGCCGGCCTGTCCGAGGGCACGAACGGCTCGACGACGGACACGCTCGTCGCGGCACACGAAATCGGCCACAACTTCGGCGCACCGCACGACGGGGAGACCGGGTCCGCATGCGAGGCCGAGCCGCAAACGTTCCTGATGGCGCCGATGGTCAACGGCAGCGACACGTTCTCACAGTGTTCGATTACCGAGATGTCGGACGACGTGCAGTCGGCTCCGTGCATCTTTCCACTGCCGTCGACGGACATGACGATCGAGCTGTCGGGGCAGGCGCCGCAGCCGCTGCTCGGCGGCAGCGCGACGATGAATTTCGATGCGACGAACCTCGGTTCGGAAACCGCGACGAACGTCGAGGTGGACATCACGATTCCGTCCAACTTCACGTTCGTCTCCGCATCGTCGACGGCCGGGACCTGCACGAACGGCGCCGGCAACGTGAACTGTCCGCTCGGTGACGTCACCGGCGGCACGTCGCGAACCGTCACGCTGTCGACGATCGCCAACGACACGCAGACCGGCACCTTCGTCGCCACGGTGTCTGCCGACGTGGACGACGACCCGAGCAACAACCAGGAAACGGTGCAGGTAACCGCGCTGCCGGCCGTCGACATGGCCGCAACGGCGCCGTCCTCGACAGTGACCGTGAACCAGGCATCGAGCCTGCGCGCGACGATCGAGAACCTGTCGTCGATGAGCGCGACGAACGTACGCGCCACGATCAACCTGAACGACGGCCTGAGCGTTACCGCCGCGACCTGGAGCGCCGGCAGCTGCTCGATCACGGGCCAGCAAATCGACTGCACCGCGGCAAGCTTTGCCGCGCAGTCCTCGTCGACGCTCGACATCGACTTCTCCGGCACGTCGCTGGGACAGAAGGGCTACACGCTCACGCTGTCGTCCGACGATACCGATTCGAACACGAACAACAACAGCGCCACCGGCAACGTGACGGTGAACGATGCGTCCGGCGGCGGTGGTGGTGGGGGCGGTGGCAGCGAGGAAAGCGGCGGCGGCTCGATGAGCCTGCTGGTGCTGGCGCTCTTGGCCGGACTGCGGGCGAGGCGGCAGAAGCCCGCGCCGTAACCCGCGGCTACTCCATCGCGAGATAGCGCGCCAGCATCGGCGCCTGCACGCCCAGCCGCTCCACCAGCAGGGAGGTCAGCACCGG
>CALKYK010000482.1 GCA_938003715.1 uncultured Gammaproteobacteria bacterium | reverse complement strand
GGCGAACTTCTCCATCAGGTCGAAGATGCGCGTGGCGGTGTGCGGCGCAACGCCGCGTTCCGTCGCGCCGCCGACGAACACCTCGCGCTGCTTCGCCATCTCCTCCGGTTTCTTCTTGCCCATCGCGCGCCGCAAAAGGTCCGCGCCACCGAGCGTGTACCCCGCCAGCACCTGCGCGATCTGCATGACCTGCTCCTGGTACAGGATCACGCCGTAGGTCGGCTCCAGTACCGGCTTCAGGTCCGGATGCAGGTAATCGATGTCCGCGCGGTTGACGTCGTGCTTGCGAGAAATGAAGTCGTCGACCATGCCCGACTGCAGCGGGCCGGGCCGGAACAGCGCGACCAGTGCCACCAGGTCGTCGAACTGGTCCGGCTGCATGCGCTTGACGAGGTCGCGCATGCCGCGCGATTCCAGCTGGAACACCGCGCGCGTCTTGCACTCGCGCAGCAACGCAAACGTCGCCTCGTCGTCCATCGGGATCGCGGCGATGTCGAGATTCAACTCGGAATCGAGCGCATTGACCGTGCGAATCGCGTGGTCGATGATCGTGAGCGTTTTCAGTCCGAGAAAATCGAACTTGACGAGGCCGGCCGCCTCGGCGTCGTCCTTGTCGAGCTGCGTGCCGGGGCTGGTCGCGCCGTCTTCGCAGCACAGCGTTGTGAAATCGGTCACACGGTCAGGAGCGATCACGACGCCGCCGGCGTGTTTGCCGGCGTTGCGTACCAGTCCCTCGAGCGACTTCGCGAGATCGATGATCGCGCGGACTTCCTCGTCGTCCTCGTACAGGCGCCTGAGCTCCTCTTCCTGCTCCAGCGCCTTGTCGAGCGTCATGCCGATCTCGAACGGTACCTGCTTCGCGATGCGGTCGACGAAACCGTAAGGATGACCGAGCACGCGACCGGCATCGCGGATCACCGCCTTCGCCGCCATCGTGCCGTAGGTGATGATTTGCGATACGCGGTCGCGGCCGTAGCGTTCGGCGACGTATTCGATGACCCGGTCGCGGCCCTCCATGCAGAAATCGATATCGAAGTCCGGCATCGACACGCGCTCCGGATTCAGGAAGCGCTCGAACAGCAGGTCGTACTCGAGCGGATCGAGGTCCGTGATGCCGAGCGCGTAGGCGACCAGCGACCCCGCCCCGGATCCGCGACCGGGCCCGACCGGGATGCCCTGGTCCTTGGCCCACTGTATGAAGTCGGCAACGATCAGGAAGTAGCCGGCGAAGCCCATGTCGCAAACGACTTTCAGTTCGTCCTCGAGCCGCGCCCGGTACGGGCCGGCGACGCGCTGCCGCTGTTTCCCGGCGATGTTGTCGCGGGCAAATTTCCGTTCGAGATAGCGATCGAGTCCGCGCGCCGCCTCCTCGCGCAGGAACTCTTCGGTCGACTTGCCTTCCGGTACCGGGAACGCCGGCAGAAAGGTCCTGCCCAGGCGCAGGTTCAGGTTGCAGCGGCGCGCGATTTCGAGCGCGTTGTCCAGCGCCTCGGGCAGATCGGCGAAAGCCTGCACCATCTCGTCGCCGTCTTTCAGGTATTGCGCCTCGCTGTACAGCCGCGGCCGGTCGGCATCCGCCAGGGTCCGGCCCTGCTGGATGCAGACGCGGGCCTCGTGCGCATCGAAATCGGCGCGATCGAGAAAGCGCACCTGGTTGGTCGCGACCACCGGTATCGAGTACCGCTGTGCGAGCTCCAAAGCCAGCGACACGTAGTGCGCTTCCCCGCTGCGACCGGTGCGCGTCAGTTCCAGGTAGTAACGGTCGCCGAAAAGTTCCAGCCACCGGCGAACGCGTTCGGCCGCGACGTCGGCGTGGCCGGCAGCCGCGGCCCGGCCGACGTCGCCTCCCGCGGCCCCCGACAGCGCGATCAGGCCGCGCGTCGAATCTGCATCGAGCCACGACGGATCGAGCATCGCCAGTCCGCGCCGCTGGCCCTCGATGTAGGAACGGCTGACCAGGCGCGTCAGGTTGCGGTAGCCGTCGCGGTTCTGGCACAGGAGCGTCAGGTCGAACGGCCGTTCTTCCTCGTCCGAGTTGAAAAGGCGCGCGTCGACGCCGATCAGCGGTTTCACACCGTGTGCAAGCGCCTGGCGGAAGAACTTGACCAGGCCGAACAGATTCGAGCGATCCGTCATTGCGAGCGCCGGCATGTTGGCTGCAGCAGCGCGTTGCATCAGCGACGGGATACGTACCGTGCTGTCGACGAGCGAATACTCGGTATGCAGGTTTACTTGCAGCGCGGCCTGTTCAATGCCTGCCGCGACGAAAAGGCCGCGGCCCTGTCATCCTTGCCGGTCTCCATGATCGGATGCGGCGACGGCATTTTCAATGCGTGCCGCCCGCCAGCGGGCGGAAGGACCTGCGATGCGCCGGGCACGGCCCCAGGTCCTCGAGCAGGGCGCGGTGGGCGGCCGTGCCGTAGCCCTTGTGCCGGGTAAAGTCGTAGCCCGGGTAGCAACGGTCGAGCTGCATCATCATGCGATCGCGGTGCACCTTGGCAAGAATCGATGCTGCACTGATCGACGGGACCGTGGCGTCGCCGCGCACGATCGCGTGGCCGTCGATCCGGCGCCGGTATCCGTCGAGTTTCGGCAGGCGGTTGCCGTCGACGTCGACCGCGGCCGGCTGCACGGCAAGACCGAGAATCGCGCGTCGCATTCCCAGC
>CALKYK010000481.1 GCA_938003715.1 uncultured Gammaproteobacteria bacterium | reverse complement strand
ACGTTCATGTCCGCGCTGATCGGTTCGAGCGCGCGCTCCGCCGCGGCTTCGTCGCCCATGCGTCGCGCGATCATGTACAGCCAGTGCGTCGTCGACACGCGATTGTCGTCGTTGCGCCCGGAATCGAATCCGTTCTGGTACGCGCGCTGCGCATTCGCCCAGTCGTGCTTCAGGTAATACGCGAGGCCGAGGTGATACCAGATGTTGCCGTGCAGGCTGCTGACCGGGATGTTCATCGCGTTCGGCAGTCCGTCCGGCTCGATTTCGTTCTCGGTGCCCTCGATCAGCTTCGCGGCGTGCTCGAGGTCGGCGATGGCGCGATCGAACTGGCGAATCGAAATGTAGCGATGGCCTCGATGCCGGTACATGCGTGCATCATCGGGAAATTTCTCGATGCCCTCCGAGAAGATGCGGATCGCGCCGCGAAAGTCCCCGGTGTAGGCCGTGCGGCGGCCGTACCAGATGATGTTGTCGGCGTCGTCCGGATTCGCCTCGTAGTCGCGGCGCGCGGCATCGAGGCGCTCGAGGGTCGATTCGCCCGCCTCGGCAGCGTACAGCGGCTTGCCGAACAGCGACAGCGCCTGTGCGCCGTCGGGCACGACCGGCAGGATTGCGGCGCCGGCGGCCACCGGCAGCAGGCCGATCGAAACGACGCAGACGGCCGTTCTCAGTATTTTCATCATGTCTCACCCAATTTTTCGTTCAGTGTCTCGATACGCTCGGCGATGCGGTGCAAAACGCCGGCGGCGATGTCGATCTGCGGACCGACGGAATCGTAATCGCGCTGTTCGATCGCCTCGCGCACGCCGGGGATCGTCTTGACGCCGTAGCCGGTATAGAAGCCCGGCGCATAGATATGGTGTTTGTACCAGGGCCGCCCGTCCAGCCCCTCGTCGCGGGTCAGCAGCCGCTCGCTCGTATAAAGGAGTGCGTTGATCTCCTCGTCCGCCACCGCACCGGGCTGTGCGGCATCGAATGCCTCGGCGGCCGACTGCAATCGCGCCAGCGCGTTTTTCAACGGCGCGAAATTGAAGTACGGCACCGGCGCCTCTTTTTTTGGCGGCCCCGGCGGCCGCTCCGGGTTCAGCGCCGCGTGCCAGATGCCGTCGTCGATCAGTTCGTTGATCTTTTCCGTTTCCGTGCGCATGCCGTCGGCAAGCGCCTCGAGCTCGGTTACGTACAGCGCAATGTTGTCCGCCAGGCCAGTGAAATCGAACGGCAGCCGCGGTGCGTTGGCGAGGCGCAGCGTGGCCCGGCCCGTGGTCTTCGCCAGCGCCGCGCCGTACACGAGCCCCGGATCGCGAAACCGCGTGTAGTGCTCGTAAGTGTCGTACATCGTGTGATAGCTGCCGTCGTCGGCCTCCCCGCCGAAACTCAAGTTTGCGCTCGCAATCCCGAGATGCTGCAGGAACGGCGTGTAGTCGGACCCGGAGCCCATCGGGTAGATGCGCAGGTCGTCGCGTTCCCGCGCCTCGGCCTGCGCGTTGTCGTCGCCGCTGACCATGAGGTACGCGCGCCGCCGCTCCTTCAAATTCACGTCGAGACGCGGGTCGCTGACGTCGGCCATGACTTCGTTGAGGTATCGCTCCAGTGTGTGGCTGCCACCGATGTTCATGAAGCCGCGGCTGCTGCCGTCGGTATTGAGATACGCAACCGCGTGCCGTTTCAGGTCCTCGGCGTGATGCTCCGCCCATTCCGTCGAGCCGATCAGGCCCGGCTCCTCCGCGTCCCACGCGGCATAAATGACGGTGCGCAGCGGCGGCTGCCCGGCCGCGGCGAGTTCGGCAACCGCCTTGGCTTCGGCCAGCATGGCCACCTGCCCCGAAAGCGGATCGGCCGCGCCGTGATTCCAGCCGTCGTGATGGTTGCCGCGGATCACCCACTCGTCCGGGTAGCGGCTGCCTTCAAGTCGCGCGATCACGTTGTAGGCGGTGACCATGTTCCAGTCGAACTCCGCCTTCATGCGCACGCGCGCCGGGCCGGGGCCCAGGTGATAGGTGATCGGCAAGTCGCCGCGCCACGCGTCGGGGACGACCTCGCCGTCCATCGCGGCCAGGAGCGGCAGCGCGTCGCGGTAGGAGATCGGCAGCACCGGAATCTTCGTCAGCGTCGGCGCGTCCTCGCGGCGCAGGCGGCGGGCGTTGGCGGTCGCCCCGCGGCCGGGTGTCAGCACGTCGCCCGGATAGGTCGGCATGTCCATGACCGAGCCGCGCTGCACGCCGCTTTCGTTCTTGAACGGCCCCTTCGGGTACACGTCGCCGCGACCGTAGCCGTCGTCGGCCGGGTCCGAATAGATCAGCGTGCCGATCGCGCCTTTTTCGCCGGCGAGCTTCGGCTTGATGCCGCGCCAGGAACGGCCGTATTTGGCAATCGCGATCTTGCCCTCGACGTCGATGCCGTAGCGCTCGAGCATCTCGTAGTCTTCGGGGATGCCGTAGTTGACGAAGACGAGTTCGCCCTCGATCTCGCCGTCGATGGAAAACGCGTTGTAGGGCGGAACCAGTTCGTCGCGCACCGAGGTGCTCGGGTCTTTGGCCAGCGTGTCCTCGGTCAGCCCGGCGCGGTAGGTCGTCGGCGCGACGAGCTCGACCTCGCGCACGCGCGGCGTCGGCAGCAGTATTTCGTACTCGGCGATCTCGACCTCGTATCCCCAGCCGCCGAGCAGCCCGGCGATGTACTCCGCGACCTCGCGGCTGCCCGTCGAGCCGACGTGGTGCGGCTTCCGCGACATATGCCGAAGCCAGGCATCCATTTCCCGCGCATCGATTCGTGCGTCGA
>CALKYK010000480.1 GCA_938003715.1 uncultured Gammaproteobacteria bacterium | reverse complement strand
GGATGATCAGCATGCGCGGAAAATCCGGTCCGACCCATTTCTGGTAGAACGCGTACGCCTCTTCCTGCTCGATGCGGTTGATGCAGTCGAGATCGTAGCGCTCGCTGTGCCGGCACTCGATGTTCGGATCCGGCGGCTCGGTGCGAAAGCCCTGGAAGTCGGCCGGGAAATGCCCGTGGAAGACGGCCAGCGGATAGCGCGCCTCCGGGTGCTCGTCGAATCCGGCGGGCAACAGCACGTGGGCCCCGAGGTACATGTCGCGCCCCCAGAACTCGGACAGGAGCTCGCTGCGAATCTGCACGTGCTTGATGAAGTCGGTGTCCGCGGGCGGCACGATCGGCTCGATGACCCGCTCCATGACGATGCGAATCGGTGTGTCCGACGCCGCCACCGTCATGCGCCGCGGCTCGCTCAGCAGGTTGCCCGGCGAGACTTCCCACTGCTGGCCTTCGCCCTGGTCCATCGGCAGCTTTACGGTCTTGCCGTTCGCGAGCTCGAACGTATCGTATTTGTGGAGGAGCGCCTGCACGAAGTAGTCGCCCGGTGGCAGGTCCGCGAGGCTGTCGTGCGGATAGCCGAAGATGGTCGCATCGATGATCGCGTCTTCGCCCGGCGCGAGGCCGTCGACATTGATGCCGAATATCTGCGCTGCGTCGACACCGGGCCGCACCTGGAAGCGCGGCTCCTCGTCTTCGTTTCTGGTGATGATCAGGATGATGCGGCCATCGAGCGGCGTAGCCGAAGCCTCCTCGGTGAACGACACCGCGAACGTCGCCGACGACGGCACGTCGTTCGATCGTTCCGGACTGCACGCAGTGACCAGTACCAGCATCGCCGACAGCAGCAGGAATTGCCGCATGGATCTCCCCCTGTTTCCTGATAATCGCGGTGGCGCATAGTTGCGCACCGCAAGCATATCAGTTCGACGTAAGGGCGGATCAGCCGACGGCAACCCTGGCGTTGCGGAACATGCGCAGCCACGGACCGTCGTCGCCCCACTCGGGCGGATGCCAGGAATTCTGGGTCGTGCGCGCGACGCGTTCCGGGTGCGGCATCATGATCGTGACGCGCCCGTCGTCGGTCGTCAGGCCGCAGATGCCGTCGACCGAGCCGTTCGGATTGTCGGGGTAGGACGCCGCGACCCGGCCGTGGTTGTCGACGTAGCGCAGCGACACGCGCGCCGCGCGGCGCGCCGCCGCATTTTCGAAGACCGCCCTGCCCTCGCCGTGCGAGGTCGCAATCGGCAGCCGCGACCCTGCCATGCCGTCCAGAAACAGCGACGGACCGGACATTACTTCGACCAGGTTCAGGCGTGCTTCGAACTGCTCCGATTCATTGCGGAGGAACGATGGCCAGTGCGCCGCGCCCGGAATAAGTTGCTTCAGGTGCGAGAACATCTGGCAGCCGTTGCAGACGCCGAGCGCGAACGAATCCTCGCGGGCGAAAAACGCCGCGAACTCGTCGCGCAGGCGATCCCGGTACAGGATCGACTTCGCCCAGCCGCCACCGGCGCCGAGCACGTCACCGAACGAAAATCCGCCGCAGGCGACGATACCGTGATAGCCGGAGAGCCTGTCGGCGCCGTCGGCGAGATCCTGCATGTGCACGTCGAACGCGTCGAAACCGGCGCGCATGAAAACTGCGGCCATTTCGTAGTGGCTGTTCACACCCTGTTCGCGCAGTATGGCGACGCGCGGTTTCGCGCCGCCGACGAACGACGCCGCAATATTTTCTTCCGGATCGAACGTCAGCGCGACGGTAAGCCCCGGGTCGTCGGCATCGAGCAGGCGATCGTATTCCTGGCGTGCGGTTTCCGGGTTGTCACGCAGCGACTGCATGTGGAAGGTGGTTTCCGACCACGCGCGCTGCAGCCGGGTGCGATCGAGGCGCAGCAGCACCTCGTCGTCGTGATAGATCGTCAGCTGCTCGTCGGCTTCGACGTCGCCGAGATCCACCCATCCGGCGCCGTGCGCTTCGAGGACGGCATGAACCTCTGCCACGTTCGAGTCGGCGACCTGGATGACGGCGCCGAG
>CALKYK010000479.1 GCA_938003715.1 uncultured Gammaproteobacteria bacterium | reverse complement strand
TAGAGGTCTTCGCGGAACGATCCGGCTCGCAGCATTTCCTGCAAATCGCGATGCGTCGCCGAGATGACGCGCACGTCGACCTGCACCGCTTCTGTCGAACCCACCGGCCGCACCTGGTGTTCCTGCAGCACGCGCAACAACTTCACCTGCAGCCGCATCGGCATGTCGCCGATTTCATCGAGCAGCAGCGAGCCGCCTTCGGCTGCCTGGAACAAGCCTTCGTGACTGCGCGTCGCGCCGGTGAACGCGCCCTTGACGTGACCGAACAGTTCGGACTCGAGCAGGTTTTCCGCCATCGCCGAGCAGTTGATCGCAACAAACGGCTTGTCCTTGCGCGGACTCGCTCGGTGGATCGCTTTCGCCAGCAGCTCCTTGCCGCTGCCACTCGGGCCGGTGATCAGCACTCGCGCATCGGTTGCCGCCACCATCTTTGCCTGCGCGAGGATTTCGCGCAGTTTCTGGTTGCGGGTGATGATTTCCGACGCCCAGTCGTCGTCCACTTCCGTCGCGCCGGACAATTTCATCGCCCGCTCGACGGTATCCATCAGTTCGTCCTTGTCGATCGGCTTGGTCAGGAAGCCGAATGCGCCGCTTTGAGTCGCGGTCACCGCGTCGGGGATCGTGCCGTGCGCGGTGATGATCACCACGCGCAGCCCGGGCGCCTTCGACTGCAGTTCCTTCAAGAGCCCGATCCCGTCCATCTTGTCCATCTTCAGGTCGGTCACGACGAGATCCGGACGGAAACGGTTCAACACCGCCAGCGCCTTGTGCGCGCTCTCGACGGCCTCGACCTCGTAGTCTTCGGCGCGCAGGCGAATGCTGAGCAGTCGCAAAAGACCGGGGTCGTCGTCGACGAGCAGGATCTTGCCGTTGGAATCGGGGGATTTACTGGCCATGGCGGTGAGGTCGGATTATGTCGAACGGAGTGTACATGGCCCGCACGAAGCGAGCTATCGCGGGTCGTTCTGTCCCGCCTGCTGGCGCATCGAACGTTCGATGGTCGTGATTGCCTCGAGCTTTGCCTCGGCATCCGCGAGCGATTCGCGAAGCTGCCGATTCTCCGCCTCCACCCGCGCGATGCGCCGGGCGATCGCCTGTTCCTCCGTCGAGGCCGCCTGCGAGTATTCCGCGCGCAATCGGCGCGCCTCGTTGTCGAGCACGATGCGCGCCTCGACGTTGTTCAGGTAGATCGTCGCCAGGGCGATTTCCGCCTGCGTCATCAGTTCCGGCTGTGCCAGGATTTCGCGCAGGCGGCTTTGCGCCTCGACGCCGTTCGCCTCGGCGTGACCCGGTGTCGCAAGCACCAGCGCGTAACGCAGTTCCGTTGACGGGCCGGGCGTCAGCTGCGCAGCGCTGGCCGCATCGGCCGCAATTTCCGCCTGCGTTGCCGGGTCGCCGGTTGCCAGCTTGTACATCTCGTCCAGATAGGTATTCGCCTCCGGCGCACCGAGGATGACCGGTGCGGCGTCGGCCGTTCGCCTGCCTTTCAGCCAGTCCATGGTGGTCTCGCAGCCGGCCGTCAGCGACAGCGCAGCGAATGCGGTCGCGGTGACAATCAGTTTCGCTGTCGGTGAGCCGTCAAGCATTCGCCGCGATCCTCTGGTTCGCCGCCTCACGTTTCTGCGGGATGTGTATGCGGAAGTGCGCGCCGCTGAATTCGTCGGAATTGACCAATTCTACTGATCCGTCGTGCGCCTGTATGCACTCGAGAACGACGGATAGCCCGATACCGGTACCGCCTACCTGGCCGCCCTGTTCGCGCCGACCCTGGAAGAAAGCCTCGAATATCCGCGGCGATTCATCCTCCGGGATGCCCGGCCCGGTGTCCGCGAACTCGAGCACAAAACTGGACGGCGTCGAGGTGGCACGAATCGTGATGATGCCGTCTTTCGGCGTGAACTTGATTGCGTTCGACAGCAGGTTGTCCAGTACTGTGCGCATCTTGTCGCGGTCGGCGGTGACGACGATGTCCTCGACGTCGAGCTTGAGCTGGATCTGCGCTGCCTTCAGCGCAAGCCGCTGCGCCTTCGCAACGGAGATCACCAGCGCGCGCAGCGGAAACTCGGTGAGCGTCAGAACTTCGTTCTTCGACTGCCAGGCACTGAACGACAACAGGTTTTCGATGAGCTGCTGCAGCTTGAGTCCGTTCATGCGCAGGATGTCGGTCACTTCGCGCTGCGGCTTGTCGAGTTCGCCGACGGTACCGTCGAGCAAAAGCTCTGTGCCCTCGCGAATGTTCGCCAGCGGCGTTTTCAGTTCGTGCGACATGTGACGCAGGAACTTGTTCTTTTCCTGTGCCAGCTCGAGCAGACGCACGCGCAGCCACTCGAGCTGCCGGCCGAGTCGTTCGAGATCCGTCGGGCCCTTGATCTGGATCGGTTTGGCAAAACCACTTCTGCCTAGCTGGCTTATTGCACGGTCGATCTGCCGGATCGGGCGGTTCACCAGCATCGTGAAAAACAGCACCAGGATGATCGTGCCGGGCACGAGCGCCGCGGTCTGCCATGCGGAAACCTGCTGCGCACGACGCGTGCTGTCCTGCAGCTTCGTCAGTTCCAGGTCGATGTAATTGGACAGCGTCAGTGACAGCTGCGTGACGCGTTGCCTGAGCGTCGCGAATTCCGCCACCGCTGCGGCAGACGCTTCCTCGCCGAGATCCGGTTCGGTCAGCGTGCGCACGATGCGCCGCGCGGAAACCCGGATTGCGCGCATGAAGCTGTCGGCATTCGCGACTTCGGCGAGCGGCAGCATCTTGTCCAGCGTGCTCTCGAGATCGGCCAGATCCTGCTGCATCAGGCTGACGCTGTCGGCGTTGCGCAGCACCAGGTACTGGCGCGCCACGCGCTCGAGTGACGCCACCTGCTGCGCCAGCTGGCGGTTGTTCTCGGCGACCGTCACGCCCGACTGCACGAGCTGTTCGCTCTGTTCCGCGAGCCGGTCCAGGTTGACGAGCGCCCAGATGACTGCCACCAGGAGCGGCAGCGCCACGAGCCCGAATCCCATCAGGATCAGGCCGTTCAGCGACTGGGGGCGGCGGAATTTCATCGCGCCAGTGTAGCACCGGCCTGCGCGGCAACCGCGGAATCCCCTGCCGCCAGTTTTTGCTCCCACGCGAAGCTGGTCGCGACGATCCGGTCGAGGTCGTCGTGCTGTGGTTGCCACCCGGGCCCGTCGCGTATGCCATCGGTGACCGCTCCGCGTTCCGGCGGATCGCCCGGCCGACGCGCCTCGTCGACGACAGTCAGCGAATGGCCGCAGGCTTTCTCGACCGCGGCGAGCACCTCGCGCACGCTGTAACCGTGACCGTAGCCGCAGTTCAGCGTCGTCGATGCGCCGCCTTTGCGCAGGTAGGCGAGGGCATCGAGGTGCGCCGACGCGAGGTCTTCGACGTGAATGTAGTCACGTATGCCAGTGCCGTCCGGCGTCGGATAATCGGTGCCGAAAACATGTACTGCATCGCGTTTGCCGACGGCTGCTTCGCACGCGACCTTGACCAGCAAGGTCGCGTTCGGCGTCGACTGGCCGATCGTGCCGCCCGGTTCACAGCCGGCCACGTTGAAATAACGCAGCGTCACGTAGGACGGTCCGCCGGCGGCGTAAAGGTCGCGCAGCATCCATTCGGTCATCAGCTTTGACCTGCCGTACGGATTGATCGGCTGCGTCGGCGAGTCTTCGCTGGCGCGGCCGCCGTCGGGGATGCCGTACACCGCGGCCGTCGAGGAAAACACGAAATGTTCGACGCCGTGACGCTGGCAGGCCTCCAGCAGGGTGCGGCTCGCCGCGGTGTTGTTGCCGTAGTACTTCAGTGGATCGGCAACCGATTCCGGCACGACCGTATGGGCCGCGAAATGCATCACCGTGTCGAATGCATGTTCGGCAAACAGCCGCTCGAGGAGTGCGGCGTCACCGGTATCGCCGCAAACGAATTCGCCCGCGGTCACCGCCGACTCGAAGCCGGTCGAAAGATTGTCGAGCGTGACCACCGCCTCGCCGGCCTGACCGAGCTGGCGCAGCACGTGGCTGCCGATGTAACCGGCCCCGCCGGTCACCAGTATTTTCCTGTTTTTCATGGATTTATCGGCATCGATGCAACGAATGCGATGCATCCGTTTCCAAGTGGGTCGAGATTCTATCAATAGTGGCCGACCGTAAAGGACTTATGTCGCACTAACGTGTTGATCCGACTGGGACTCGGGGCCGAATGCAAGGACGCCGTCGCTGTTATCCGAAAGTTTCAGTCGCTATCATCCGCTTCAGGCGTGATTCACGTCTCAACCTGCATCGTTCACGAAACGCTTGGGAGAATTTCGTTGAGCACACGGTCAAGATATACCTGGCTGGGTCGAGCGCTGGCCCTGGCCGGCAAGGCCATACTGCTGCTGTCCGTCGCCACGTTCGCCGCCTGCAGCAGCAGCAGCGGCGGAGGCTCGAGCCCGCCGCCGCCGGTCTCACCGCCACCGCCACCGCCACCGCCGCCGCCTCCGCCGTCGGGTACGGTGTCCGGCACCCTGCTGTACGAGTTTCCGCCGGCGAATCCGAATTGCCTCGGCCTGAACTTCACCAACGTGCAGCAGCGGCCGATACGCCAGGCGACCGTGCAGCTCGTCGACGCAACAACGAACGCGGTCATTGCCTCCGTCGTGTCCGACGACACCGGCCTCTATTCGCTGACCGGGCCGCAAAACCCAGAAGTGTTCGTGCGCGTGCGCACCGAGCTGAAGAACGGCGCCAACTGGGACGTCGAAGTCCGCAACAACGTCGTCGATCCGAACGACCCGAATCCGCCGGCGCTGGCTGCGCGGCCGATCTATGTACTCGACGGGTCGACTTTCAATACCGGCACCAGCGGTCAGACGAGGGACCTCACCGCGACCACCGGCTGGGGCGGTGCCAGCTACACCGGCACGCGGGCGGCCGCGCCGTTCTCCATCCTCGACTCGATTTACGAGGGCATGCTGCTGATCCGCGGTGAGGACGCGACGGCGACGTTTGCGCCGCTGGATGCGTTCTGGAGCCCGGACAATTCGACGACACAGGGATCCGGCACGTTCGACCAGCGCGCCGATTCCGGCGAGATCGGTACCTCCTTTTACACGCAAAACATGCTGTTCCTGCTCGGCAACGACGGCGACGACGCGGAAGAATTTGACGATCACGTCATCGTCCACGAGTGGGGGCACTACTTCGAGGACAACTTCTCGCGCTCCGACTCGATCGGCGGCGCCCACGGCGTCGGTGACCAGCTCGACATGCGCGTCGCCTTCGGCGAAGGATTCGCAACGGCGCTGGCCGGCATCGCGCTGAACGATCCGCAGTATTGCGACACGCTGTGGTTCGGGGGCGTACTGACCGGGTTCGAGATCGACATAGAGAACGACCGCGAGCAGCCGGTCGGCTGGTACAACGAGATCTCGATGCTGGCGCTGATTTACGACTTGTGGGACACGGCGAACGACGGTGCCGACACGTCGAGTATCGGCCTCGGCCCGATCTACGACACGATGATCGGCTCGCAAGCGACCGGCGGTGCGTTCACCAGCATTTTCACGTTCGCGACCTACCTGAAACAGCAGGGCACAGGGCAGGATGCGTTCATCGACGCCCTGCTGACCGACCACGACGTCAATCCGTCCGGCATCGATATCTACGGGTCGACGGAACTCAATGACGGCCCCGGGACGCCTGATGACGTACTGCCGGTCTACACTGAGATCACGCTGGGCAACACCCAGCAGATCTGCGTCAACAACCAGTTCGACAGCGGCCGCGATGGCAACAAGCTGTCCGAGCACCGCTACCTGCGCTTCGACCTCGCCGTGCCGTCACAGCTGACGTTCACGATGGACACCGTCAATCCGCCGTCGACCCCGTCACCGGGTTTCGACTGCAACACGGCGCCGGAAACCGACCCGGAAATTCATCAGCACAGCGACCCGGATTTCCTGGTCTGGCGAGACGGCCAGCTGTGGGTCGTCGGCTTCAGCTGCGAGCCCAACAGCGAGATTGCGATGACGAGCGGCCTGTTGCAGGCCGGTACGTACGTGATCGACATCAACGAATTCCGCCACGAGGACGAGCAAACGGTGAACCCGTTTCCCGGGCAAGTGTGCTTCGACTTCACCGTATCGCTTTGATGCGACTCAATACGAGCGAGCGACAACCATGAACAGATATCGCAACTCCTTTCTACTGACGTTTTTCGCACTAACCGCAGCCGCTGCGTGCAGTCAGGGCGAATCGCCTGACACCTCTGCAGAGAGCGATGCTGCAGCGCCGGTTTCTGCCGCCGCCGATGCGGTGCCGTCCGGCACGGTTGCCGCATCGAAGCCTGCGCCGACGGCATCGATGGCGACGTCGCCGGGCAAGCCGACCGCGCCGATCAGCATGCGCTACGATATTCTCGGCAACCCGGTGGTCGGCCAGCCGGTTGCTGTCAACGTGCTGGTCAGTTCCACCACGGCAGCCTGCTCCTCGTAGGCCAGGCTCAA
>CALKYK010000478.1 GCA_938003715.1 uncultured Gammaproteobacteria bacterium | reverse complement strand
GCTGATCGCGGGAATCGGCGCGAGCACGCTGGTACCGCCGAGTGCCGAAGGCGAGTACGACAATCTCTATCTCGTTTCGATTCCCTGGTTCGGCAAGACCAAGACGATTCGCCTGCGGTACGGGGAACCGTACTCCGGCGCGCCGGCCGACGCCGATGCGCCGGAGCAATCGACGACCAAGTAGCGTTCGCGGCTCTTGATCGCGCAGCACCAACTCGATGTCGCGACGCACGGACGCGGTACCTACGAGCTGAGTGACGACGTCCAGCGCGCCGTCGCATCGAGCGGCATTCGCACCGGGATCTGCCACGTATTCATTCGTCACACCAGTGCATCGCTGATGATTTGCGAGAACGCCGATCCCGACGTCGTGCGAGATCTCGAGGCATTCATGCAGCGGCTGGTGCCGGACGGTGACCCGCTTTTTTCGCACACAGCGGAGGGGCCGGACGACATGCCGGCGCACGTGCGCAGCGTGCTGACGAATTCCGATCTCAACATCCCGGTCAGCGACGGGCGCTGCGCGCTCGGCACCTGGCAGGGCATCTACCTCTGGGAACACCGCGTCGCGCCGCACCGGCGCAAGGTGCTGCTGACCATCAGCGGGGAATAAAGGCTATTCGGACGATTCGGCGGCCGATCAGGAATCTGCCGGCCCGGCGCCACCTTTCATGCCGGCGGTTTCGCGCAGCATGACGACTTTCTCCAGGAACTCACGATGTTTTTCGGGCCGGAAGTCCGACGTAATGGCATCCTGGATTTTCTGGCCCTGGTTGATCAGGTAAGTCACGCGGCGTACCCCCAGTCCCAGCGGGCCGTCGGCGTCGTACATGCGAATGGCCACCTTGTCGGTGTCGCAAATCAGCCTGAACGGCAGGTCGTACTCTTCCTTGAATCGCCGATGACTTTCCGCATCCTGCGGGCTGACGCCGACGACTGTGAGCCCGACGGCGCGGAGGTCTGCGTGCAGGTCGCGAATGGCACAGACCTCCCTGGTGCACAGGGAGGAAAAATCGGCGGGATAAAAAAACAGCACCAGCGCGCTGTCCTGCAGCAGCTGGGTCAGCGACACGTCTTTGCCGGATTCGTCCGGCAGGATGAACTCGGGTGCGACGTTGCCCGGTTTAAGCATTACGGGATTCCATCAGTCGGAAAAGATCGATTCCATGACATTGTAGCGAGGATCCGCCATGCCGAGCGAACGATAGGTGGCCTGAGCCCGGGTATTGCGTTCCTCGACGTACAGTCTCAGGCCACAGGCTTCGCGATCGGCTCGCGCCAGCCTCTCGACGTGCCGGTAGAGCGCGGTGAATACGCCCATGCGGCGGAAGTCGGGATGCACGTAGACGCTTTGTATCCACCACAGCATGCCGTTGCGCCAGTCGCTCCACTCGTAGGTGACCATGATCTGCCCGGCTACCCGGCCGTCGACGGTAGCGATCCAGTAGCGGCCCTTGCGTGCGTCGCCAAGCAGCGCGGCGACGCCGCTGCCGATGATTGCCGGTTCGAGGTCGCGGGATTCCGTTTCCCGCGCCATGCGGCGGTTGAAGTCGGCGATGATTTCCCGGTCGTCGGGGGTTGCGTCGCGAATGGACACGTTCGGGCGCAAGTCGTCGGTATTCATGAGCGGTCTCGGCGCGGTGAATCCGTTTGGCGCATGCACGCGCTGAGCTGGATTATAATGAATGAAAAACCACGCGTCCGAGCTCGCCGCGGCGAGCCTTGCGGCACACGCAGGACGCTCACAACGGGACTCCAGAATGAAACGACAGCAACTTGCCGTGCCGGTTGCGGCACTCCTGATCGTGGCCGGCTGCGACCGGAGCGAAAACACGCCGGCTGTGGACGATGCGCCGGCGGTACCCGAATACAGCGCCGAGGTCTTCTTCGAGACAACGACCTACCTGCTGCCGGGCTCGGCCGGGCACGCATTTTCGCGTGACGGGACGAGAATCCTGATGACGTCGGACGAGACCGGCGTGTTCAATGCCTATGCACTGCCGCTCGACGGTTCGTCTCCGGAGCGCCTGACGGACTCCGATGACAACGCGGTGTTCGCTCTGACCTGGTTCCCGAACGACGACCGCATTCTGTATACCTACGACAATGGCGGCAACGAGCTGAATCACGTCGTCGTCCGTGAAGCGGACGGCAGCAGCCGCGACCTGACCCCGGGGGACGAACTGAAAGCGGCGTTCGTCGGCTGGCACGAAAACGGCGAGCACTTTTACCTGGTCACGACCGAGCGTGAAGGTCGAAATTTCGACCTTTACCGGTATGCCGCAACGGGCTACGCGCGGGAACGGGTATTCGACAACGACGGCTTCCAGATCAGCGCGATCAGCGGTGACGGCCGCTGGCTGGCCCTCGACAGGCCGCGCACCAGCGCCGATGCAGACGTTTATCTCGTCGACCTGCAGAGCGACGACAAGACGCCGCAGCTGATCACCGAACACACCGGCAATGTGGAGCATGGCACGTACCGGTTTACGCCCGACGGCGCACATCTCGTTTACGCAACGAACGAATTCGGTGAATTCTGGCAGGCCTGGTCATACGAAATCGAAACCGGCGAAAAATCGCCGCTGATCGAGGCGCCGTGGGACGTCAGCTTCGTCGATTTCTCCCGTTCCGGCCGGTATCGAGTCTCCGGCATCAACGCCGATGCGCGCACCGAGGTAATGCTGGTCGACACCGATGATGGCGAGGCGATGCAGCTGCCATCGCTGCCACCCGGCGATTTGCGCAACATCCGCTTCTCTGCTGACGAAACGCACATCGCGCTGATCGTCAATGCCGATACCTCGCCGTCGAATATTTACGTCGTCGATCTCGTCGATGACAATGCACGGAAACTGACCGATGCGCTGAGTCCGCAAATCGATCCTGCACATCTCGTGGCGAGCGAAGTGATTCGCTACGAAAGTTTCGACGGTCTCGAGATTCCATCGATCCTGTACAAACCGCACCGGGCGAGCGCCGACAGCCCGGTGCCGGCGCTGGTGCTGGTGCACGGCGGACCGGGCGGGCAGACCCGCACCGGTTACAACCCGCTCGTGCAGCACCTCGTCAATCACGGCTACGCGATCCTGGGCGCCAATAATCGCGGCTCATCCGGGTACGGCAAGACGTTCTATCACCTGGACGATCGACGCCACGGCGAAGAGGACCTGCAAGACATCGTGTACGGCCGCAGGTACCTGCAGTCGCTGGACTGGGTGGACGGTGAGCGAATCGGCGTCATCGGTGGTTCCTACGGCGGCTACATGGTGGCGGCAGCGCTGGCGTTCGAGCCGCAGGCCTTCGACGTCGGCATCGACATCTTCGGCGTCACGAACTGGGTCCGCACACTGTCGAGCATTCCGCCATGGTGGGAGAGCTTCAAGGAATCGCTGTACGACGAGATGGGTGATCCCGCAACGGACGCCGAGCGCCACCGCCGCATCTCGCCACTGTTTCACGCCGACAATATCGTCAAGCCGCTGCTCGTCGTGCAGGGTGCGAACGACCCGCGCGTGCTGCAGGTCGAGAGCGACGAACTCGTCGCCGCCGTGCAGGCCAACGAGGTACCGGTGGAATACCTGGTTTTTCCCGACGAAGGACACGGCTTTCGCCGCAAGGAAAACCGGATTGCGGCGTCGAATGCCTACGTCCGCTTTCTCGATACTTACCTGAAAGGTGACAGCGGCGCGGACTGATCAGGATTTCGGGCGCATCCGAATGCGGGACCTGCGGTGCGGTGGCGCGGTATCATGCGGCGAAGTTCATTCGACGCATTCGATCGAATGCCCCGGTAGCTCAGTTGGATAGAGCACCAGATTCCTAATCTGGGGGTCACAGGTTCGAATCCTGTCCGGGGTACCAGTAAAAAAACGGCGCGCAGGCGCCGTTTTTTTGTTTGCTCTCTTCGCCCGCGCGCAACTCTACCTGCTCCGGTCGGCGCGCGGCCGGAGGACTGCTATATTTTTACTTAATGGTCTCGACAATGCGAGACCCGGGCCCTGTCGCGAAGGAGCTGACATGAAACGGATGATGCTAGCGGGATTGATAACCATCGCCATCGCGTTGCCGGCAACAACCGGCGCGCCGGATGATGCTGCGGTTGCGTTTGCCTACGTCACGTATTTCGAGTGC
>CALKYK010000477.1 GCA_938003715.1 uncultured Gammaproteobacteria bacterium | reverse complement strand
GTCGCCGTTGCCAACCAGCGGGATGACGGTCGGATACTCCGAGCCGGGGAGCAATTCGGTAATGCGTTCGAGCGCCGCGCGCGGTGCGTGCAGCATGATGTATTTGCTTTCCCGCACCTGCAGAACGCCGTCCAGGCGCTGCAGGATACGGTCCACCCACGCCTGCTTGGCGTTGCTCAGAGGTTCCCGGGTCTGGATGATGATCGCTTCGCTCTCGAGGACCGTCGCGACTTCGCGCAGCTGGTTGGCGGCGAGCGTCGAGCCGGTTGAGACCAGATCGCAGACAAAGTCCGCCTTGCCGAGCTTCGGCGCAATTTCTACGGCGCCGGAGAAGTACACGATTTCCGCCTCTATGTCGTTGCGCGCGAGGTAATCGGCCAGGGTCGCGACGTAACTCGTCGCCACCCGTTTCCCGGACAAACATTGCGGTCCGTCGAATTCCGTTTCGTCGGGTGCGGCGATCGCGAGTCGGCAGTGGCCGAAATCCAGGCCGTAAATGCGGTCGAAGCGGGCGTCGCCGTTGGCCTGTTCGAGCGCAAGGCGCTTTTCCTCGACGACGTTCAGCCCCACGATGCCGAGGTCACAGACGTCGTCGCTGACCAGGCCCGGAATGTCGTCGTCGCGGACGAGCAAAAGGTCGATCGGCATATTTTCGCCGTAGCAGAAAAGCTGGTCCTTGCTTTGCGTGAACTTGAGTCCACAGCGCTCCAGCAATTCCAGCGAATGGTCGGTCAGGCGACCGGATTTCTGCACCGCAATTTTCATGCGCTGCTGACGGCTGTCCATTGATTATCCTCAGTGAGATGCGGGTGGCTTGGCTGCGGCCTGGTCTTCTTCAAGATGTTTAAGGGCGGAGTCGTAGCCGCCGAAGCCGTCGGTCAGGAAACGCGCGACACGTCCGATCGTCGTGACACTGACGCCGGTAAGGTCGTGGATCCGGCGGTAGGGCAGGTCTTCCTGCAGCAGCTGCACAACCTGCCAGCGGTCGACCAGCGCCTGCAGCTCGGCCGGCGTGCACAGATCGCGGAAGAAATTGCGGCACTCGGAGAGGTCTCTGAGCGACAGAACGGCACGAAACAGCGCATCTTCGCGCTGGTTTCGTTCGTCGGTGGTTTCGTCGCGGTTCGGTTTCATGGCATGCAGCTGTATTAACGTATTAGTACGCTAGTGCATTAGGTCGCCGAGTGCAAGGCTTTTCTAAATCGAAATGACCTCGATTTAACTTAAACGAATTCGCATATGATTTTATGTTGCAGGAATTACTGCCCGAAGCCGGTTGACCATCGCGATTGGCGTCACCTAGACTGCGCCGGACTCATCGAGACCGGTCGAGGGAAAGGCCCGACGACACCGGGGCAACCTCCGGGCTTAACCCGCCCGGAACGGTGCCAACTCCTGCAGACTGCGCGCAGCGCAGCCGAGAGATGAGTGTCGAGGCAAACCGCGTGGCGCCGTACCGGTCACCCGGAGAGGACCCGACACCCGCTGTTCCGGCGGTCCGCAGGACATCGATGCTTCAGGCTTCGTCCGTGACGTAGCGATCGACTAAACCTGCGGAGAAACATGCCATGCACCACGCCGGAGACCCTGCCACTACAGCCGTCCGGGCGGCGATCGAAACCGATACCCAGCACGGGGCCGTCGTCCCACCGCTGTGCCTGTCATCCACGTTCGCCTTCGCCGGGCTCGGCCAACAGCGGCAGTACGACTACACGCGCAGCGGCAACCCGACCCGCGATGCACTGGGCGCGGCGCTGTGTGAACTCGAGGGCGGCCGCGGCGCGGTCGTCACGTCGTCCGGCATGGCGGCGATCAATCTCGTCCTGCAGCTGCTCGAGCCGGGTGACCGGCTGGTGGCGCCGCATGACTGCTACGGCGGCAGCTTCCGTCTGTTCCAGCATCTCGCGGCAAAGGGGCACTTCGAGGTCACGTTCGTCGATCAGACGGACGGCCAGGCGCTGCAAAGAGCCATTGCGCGGCGGCCGAAGCTGGTGCTGGTCGAGACGCCGTCCAATCCGCTGCTGCGCATCGTGGATATTGCCGAGGTGGCCAGACTCGCAAAAGCGCACGGCGCACTGCTGGCCGTCGACAACACGTTCCTGTCGCCGGCACTGCAGCAACCGCTTTCGCTCGGCGCGGACGTCGTGATCCACTCGACCACGAAGTATCTCAACGGACACAGCGATGTCGTCGGCGGCGCCGTCGTTGCTGCGACCGATGAACTCGCGGAACGCCTGACGTGGTGGGCCAACTGCCTCGGCATAACCGGCGCGCCTTTCGACAGCTACCTGACGCTGCGCGGCGTACGGACCCTTTACGCCCGCGTACGGCAGCACGAACAGAACGCGACGCTGCTCGCGCAGCTTCTGGACGAGCACGAGGCCGTCGCAAAGGTCTATTACCCGGGTCTCGCACAGCATTCGGGCCACGACATCGCCTGCCGCCAGCAGACCGGTTTCGGCGGCATGCTGAGCTTCGAGCTCGCCGGCGGTGAAGCCGCGGTGGCAGCGTTCGTGGCCGCGCTCGAGCATTTCTCGCTGGCCGAATCGCTGGGCGGCGTCGAGAGCCTCGTTTGCCATCCGCCGTCGATGACGCACGCGTCGGTTCCACCCGGGGCGCTTGCCGAAGCGGGAATCGGGCCCAACCTGGTGCGGCTGTCGGTCGGCATCGAGGGCAGCGAGGATCTTGTCGCCGACGTGCTGCAGGCCCTGGCGGCGGCGCAGGATGCCGGGCGCTGCCAGCGGCTCAGTTTGGTCGGCCGGTAATCCGGTCGATGATTGCCGCCGTCATTTCGGCGGTCGACAACGTCCTGTCGCTGGCTGCGGCGAGGTCGGCGGTGCGGGCACCGTCGGCTATCGCGCCGGCCAGCGCCAATTCGACGGCTTCGGCTTCGTCGGTAAGGCCGAGACTGTGCCGCAGCATCATCGCGACGCTTGCAATCATGCCGCAGGGATTCGCAATGCCGCGGCCGGCGATGTCCGGCGCCGAACCGTGGATCGGTTCGTAGAGGCCGCAACGCGATTCGCCGAGCGATGCCGATGGCAGCATGCCGAGCGAGCCGGCCAGCATCGAGGCTTCGTCGGTCAGGATGTCGCCGAACATGTTCTCCGTCACGATGACATCGAACGATGCCGGGCGATTGATCAGGTGCATGGCGGCGGCGTCGACCAGCAGGTGTTGCACCTCGAGGTCAGGGAACTCGTCGGCCAGGACCCGGTTCGTGACGTCCCGCCAGAATCGGGAGGTTTCCAGCACGTTGGCCTTGTCGACGGAAACCAGTCGCCCGGAGCGTTCGCGGGCGAGGCGGCCTGCCACGCGGATGATCCGTTCGACCTCGTGCCGATGGTAGGTACACAGGTCGCTCGCCATATCGTCGCTGCGGTGCTTGTCGCCGAAGTAGATGCCGCCGGTCAGTTCCCGGACGACCACGATGTCGACACCGTCGAGGCGATCGGCCTTCAGCGGCGATGCGCCGGCGAGCGCTGGATGTATCGAAACCGGCCGCAGGTTGGCGAATACCTCAAGTTCGGCACGCAATGCGAGCAGGCCCTGTTCGGGTCGCACCGTTGCATTCGGGTCGGACCACTTCGGGCCGCCCACCGCGCCCAGCAGCACAGCATCGCTTTTGCGGCAGCTGTCGAGTGAGTCGTCCGGAAACGGATGCCCGGTGGCATCGATCGCGGCGCCGCCAATCAGCGCTTCCGTGTACGTGAAGCCGTGGCCATGGTGAGCGGCGATCGCGTCGAGGACCTCGATGCCTGCTGCCGTAACCTCCGGCCCGATGCCGTCGCCAGGAAGCACCGTGATCAGGGCTTCCACGGACGCTCCTTTTCGAATGCGTCGATGTCGGCCGCGTGCTGCTGCAGGAAGCCGAGCTGGTCGAGTCCCTCAAGCAGGCAAAAACGTGCGAAGGCGTCGATCGGGTAACCAACGCTGCGACCGTCCGGCAGCGTGAGCGTCGATTCGCTGACGTCGACGACCAGCTCGACACCCGGGTTTGCGACGAGCCAGGCGTGCGTCGCGTTGTCGACGACAACGGGGAGGAGACCGTTCTTCAGCGCGTTGCTGCGAAAGATGTCGGCGATCTCGGTGCTGACGACCGCCTTCAGGCCGTAGTCCAGCAGCGCCCACGGCGCGTGCTCCCGCGACGAGCCGCAGCCGAAGTTGCGGCCGGCGACCAGAATTTCGCAGTCGCGCGCCTCGGGCCGGTTCAGCTCGAAGTCCGGCACCTCGTTGCCGCCACGATCGAATCGCCAGTCGGCGAACAGCGCATCGCCAAGGCCTTCCCGCGAGGTCGTGGTGAGGAAGCGGGCAGGGATGATCTGGTCGGTATCGACGTCGTTTCTATCCAGCACGACCGTTTTCGATTTCAGTTGCCTGATCGCCTGCATCGTCGAATCACCCCTGCCGGTACGGTCGCGGATCCCCGACGCGCCCCTCGAGCGCGGACGCCGCCGCTGTCAGCGGGCTCGCGAGTATCGTGCGGGCGCCGGCGCCCTGGCGTCCCTCAAAGTTGCGATTGCTGGTGCTGACGGACAGCTGCCCGCGCGGCACGGTATCGCCGTTCATGCCGAGGCACATCGAGCACCCCGATTCGCGCCATTCGGCGCCGGCCTCGACGAACACCTTGTCGAGACCGCGCGACTCGGCTTCGCGCTTGACCTGCTGCGAGCCGGGCACCACCAGCATGCGCACGCCCTCGGCGATGTGCCGGCCGCGCAGCAGGTTCGCCGCGAGTTCGAGATCCGACAGTCGCGAGTTGGTGCAGCTGCCGACGAAAACGACGTCGACTCGCGACGCGGACAGCGGCCGGCCCGACTCGAGCTGCATGTAGTCCAGCGCCTTGCGGAAACCGGGGTCGCCGCCGCCATCCGGAACCGCTTCGCCGACCGGGATGACCATGCCCGGATTGGTGCCGAACGTCACCATCGGCTGCAGGCTGCTGCCGTCGATCGAAACGCTGCGGTCGAAACTTGCTCCGTCGTCGGTCACCAGCGCGCGCCAGCGGGCCACGGCCGCGTCCCAGTCCGCTCCCTGCGGTGCCCGAGGTCGGCCGTGCAGGTAGTCGAACGTGACGTCGTCCGGCGCGATCATGCCGGCGCGGGCGCCGGCCTCGATGGACATGTTGCAGATCGTCATGCGCGCGTCCATGCACAGCGCGCTGATCGTTGTGCCGCGATACTCGATGACGTGGCCGGTGCCGCCGTCGACGCCGATTTCGCCGATGATGGCCAGTATCACGTCTTTCGCCGTGACGCCCTTGCCGGGCGTGCCGTCGACTTCGATCGCCAACGTTTTCGGTCGCCGCTGCAGCAGGCACTGCGTCGCCAGCACGTGACCCACCTCGGTGGTGCCGATGCCGAATGCCAGCGCGCCGAACGCGCCGTGCGTGCTGGTATGGCTGTCGCCGCAAACAATCGTCTTTCCCGGCTGCGTGGCGCCGAGTTCGGGACCGATGACGTGCACGATGCCGCGATGCTCAGAATCGAAGCCGTGAAGCTCGACGCCGAATTCCGCGCAATTTTTCTCCATTTGCCGGACCTGCTGCGCGGCGCCCGCGCCGACGACTTCGAGGTCCTTGAACGTCCGGACCGGCGTGGTCGGCGTCGAATGATCCATCGTTGCCAGCGTCAGGTCCGGCCGGCGCACGGGCAGGCCTTTCTCGCGCAGCAGCGTGAAGGCTTGCGGTGTCGTCACCTCGTGGATCAGGTGCAGGTCGATATAGAGAATAGCCGGCGTGTCCGGCGTTTCATCCCTGACGAGGTGACCGGACCAGACCTTGTCGAACAGCGTTTGCGGTGCGCTCACGCGAGGCGCGGCATCAGGTGCCGCCGGCTGCGGCCACCGCCCCTTCGTCGACGGCTTCGAGCCGGCGCACAACACCAACATCTCCGACGCCCTGCGGCTGGCCTTCGACATCATCGGCGAGGGCGCGACGAAGAAGGGCGCGCCGTAGAACGCCGACACGATCTACCGGCTCACGG
>CALKYK010000476.1 GCA_938003715.1 uncultured Gammaproteobacteria bacterium | reverse complement strand
CTGGGAATACTGTGCTCGTTCAGCACGGCACCGAGTGCGCAGGGCGCGACGACGTCGGCCTCGACGAAGAGAATATCGTCCAGCGCGACCGTTTCCGCGCCGAACTCGTCGCGCGCGAGGCGCGCCCTTTCCTCGTTCATGTCGGCAACGACGAGTTTGGCACCCGCGTCATCGAGGTAACGGCAGAGGTGATAGCCGACGTTGCCGACACCTTGCACGGCAACGGTCAGCCCGTCGACAGAGTCGCTGCCGAGCTTGAACTCCACTGCCGCCTCGATACCCTTGAATATGCCGTAGGCGGTCTTCGGAGACGGGTCACCGCCGGCGCCGCCGCCCTGCTTCGATACGCCTGCGACATAGCGCGTCCGCCGTGCGACGAGATCCATGATCTCGACGCTCATGCCGACGTCCTCGGCGGTCACGTAGCTGCCGTTGAACTGGTCCACGAACTCACCGTATTTCTCGAACAGCGCGGGCGAGCCGTCGAAGTCGGGCGTCTTGATGATGACAGCCTTGGCGCCGCCGAATTTCAGCCCGGCCATCGCGTTCTTGTAGCTCATCCCCTGCGACAGCCGCAGCACGTCGTGCAGCGCCGCGTCGTCGGATTCGTAGGCCCACAGCCGGGTGCCGCCGGCGCCCGGTCCGAGCACGGTCGAATGGATCGCGATAATGGCCCGGAGCCCGGTCTCGGCGTCGTGACAGAACACGATTTTCTCGTGCGCATCGAACGCTGGATCGTCAAAAGCGGCCATGGCAGTCCTTGGGCAATGCCGGCGCCCGGCGCTCGGGTCGCGGGCTGTGGTTTCAGTTGATACGGTTTCCGGGCGCGCGGATTCTAGCACTGACGCAGGGGTGGTTCACCACCGACCGGTATCCGGTCGCGCGCGAACGACCGGAATCAGAACGGCACCCCGACCGCCTTGCACAGGAAACGCATGAATGGAGTGGCCGATCGGAACGAGGTCACGACCGTCTGCCTGAAGCGCGGCTTCAGCACGTCGTCCACCGTGAGGTTGCGCGCCGCGATGAAGTCCTTGCGTTTCAGGTCCTCGATCTGCGGATGCGCCTTGTCGAAGCCGCGCGGCGGGCGCTTCAGGGACGATCCGGTCAGGTGAAAGTAACGGCGAAACGCCTTGTCGTCGCGCACTGCGAGCCATTTCTTCGGCTTCTCGGCGATGGTCTCGCGGATCGACTGCAGCGCGCCGGACTCGGGCCGCCACAGACCGACGCCCAGGAATACCTCGTCGGGCTCGATGTGCACGTAGTAACCAGGGGCGTGCACGTCCTTCGCCATCTCGTGGCGAAAATGAATGCCGATGTTGGTCTTGTACGGCGTCTTGTTCTTCGAGAATCGCGTGTCGCGGTACACACGCATCAGCGAACCGCCCATGCGTTTCGGCACGGCGTTGAAGTGCGGCGCAAACTCGGCCAGCGGTTCCTGCATCGATTCGATGAATCTCAGTGCAACGTCGAGTACGTGCTCCTCGTAGCGCGCCTTGTTCTCGTTGAACCAGTCGCGGTTGTTGTTTTTTTCGAGCTCACGCAGAAAGCGGATCGTCTCGGGCGTGAACCCGGCTGCACTTCGTTTCGGCATCGTGAACTGTTCCTCAGCAGGTTTTTTTGCCGGCCTCCGGGTGCGCGAAGAGGTCCGATTCGTCTTCGTCTGCTCGCGGAGACAGGCAGGCAAAGTCCTTTTCGACGAGTATCTTCAGGATTTGTTCGGCGTCGACAGTCTGTTCGGCGCGAATGGACACCTGGTCCGAGTCGGCCCAGCGGACGACGTCGGCATGGGGTAGTCGGACCGTCATCGCAGAGCCGACGAAGGACGCCTCCGGCCGTTCGATTTCTGCCGAGCATTCCAGCACGTAGTCGAAGCGGCTGCCGGCCGCGAACGGCACCTGCCCGGCGACGGGACCGCCGGCGCGCATCGCGTCGACCTCGCTTTGCGACAACCGCAGGCGGATCGAATTGTCGAGTACCCGGAGTTTCAATGCCGGTCTCCTGTCGGGCGGGCCGCGTATTGTAACCGGCCGCAGCCGTGCCGCCAGGGGCCCTCGAGCATCGTCTGTCGTCGCTCAGTCGAGCGACGCGATCAGCTGCTCCAGCGGCGGGACGCCGGGATAGCGCTCTGCAAGACGAATCGCCACATCACGGGCCTCGTCGGCCCGACCCTGGTCGCGAAGCATCGTGGCCAGTCCCCAGTGAACGTCGAAATCGGCGGGAAACGCCGCTGCGGCATCGCGCAGCGCGGCGATCGCCGCGTCGCCGTTGCCGAGCGAGTTCAGCGCGACGGCGTGCACGTAGCGATAGCGCGCATTGCCGGCTGCCAGTCGCACGGCCTCTGCGAGCGCACGGAGCCCGTCATCCGGCCGGTTCGTGCGCACGAGGAGCAACCCCAGCGCGTGGTGATACGCAGCCTGGCCCGGGTCGGCGCCGATGCCCTGCTGCAAGGTTTCCTGTGCGTCGCTTTCCCGGCCGAGCTGCCGGTACAGGTCTGCCAGGTTGACGCGCGCCTCGACGAAGCCCGGCTCGAGCGCGAGCGCTTGCCGGTACGCGGCCTCGGCCGCCGCCGCATCGCCTTTGGTGAGGTACATGCCGGCCAGCCCGGCGCGCGCCTCCGGACGCTCGGCGACAACGAGATAGGACAGCGCCAGTTCCTGTTCCGCCGCGTCGAGCGCCGGTTCGAAGCGCAGGTGCAGGACGGCACGCAACGGACCGGCGACGCGCGCCGCTTCGATGCGTACACCGCGCACCCGGTCCGACAGCAACGGACCCGCCCATTCGGCCTGCAGCTCCGGCTGCAGGCCCTCGAGCGCGCGCAGCGCAGCGATTCGTATCAGCGCTTCGGCGCTACCCAGCCCGTCACGGATCGCTTC
>CALKYK010000475.1 GCA_938003715.1 uncultured Gammaproteobacteria bacterium | reverse complement strand
TGCGTCGACACAGTTCGCTGACGGCGGGGAGTTCGGCATGGGGGCCGAGATCGGGATCGCCACCGGCCGCATCCACGCGCGCGGACCGGTCGGTGCGGAACAGCTGACCAGCTACAAGTACGTCGTGCAGGGTACAGGCCAGACCCGGGCCGGATGACGATCGACCACTACGACATCGTCGTCGTCGGCGGCGGCATCAACGGTGCCGGTATCGCGCGCGACGCGGCGCTGCGCGGACTGCACGTTTTGCTCCTCGAGCAAAGCGATTTCGGCAGCGGCACCTCGAGCTGGTCCAGCCGGCTCATTCACGGCGGGCTCAGGTACCTGGAGTACGGCGAGATCCCGCTCGTGTTCGAATCGCTGCACGAGCGGCGTCGCCTGCGGGAACTTGCCCCGCATCTCGTTTCGCGACTGCGACTGAACATCCCGATCTATCGCACCAGTCGACGCAGCCGGCTGACGATTCGCCTGGGCATGCTCGCCTACGACCTGCTGTCCATCGGCAAGCAGATACCCAATCACAGCATGCTCAGTCGCGAGCAGCTGCTCGCCGAGGAGCCGGCACTGAACCAGGACGGCCTGCTGGGCGGCGCGCAATACTACGACGCACAGGTTTCCTACGCCGAGCGCCTGGTGCTGGAAAACGTGCTCGGCGCGGAACAGGCCGGCGCCGACGTGCGCAATCACAGCCCGGTACTCGGCATCAACGTGCGGCGCGGCAAGGTCTGCGGTGTCGACTTCGTCGACTATGCAAGCGGTGTCGAAACCGAGGTTGCTGCGACCACGGTCATCAACGCGGCGGGTCCATGGGTGGATCGCGTGCTGTCCGTCGTCAACCGCGAAATGCCGCAGTACATGGGCGGTACGAAAGGCAGCCACATCGTCGTCGGCCCGTTCCCGGGGGCGCCGAAGTCCGCTTTCTACGTCGAGGCGGCGGCGGACGGGCGTCCGTTCTTCATCATTCCCTGGAACCGGCAGTACCTGATCGGCACCACGGACATTCGCTACGACGGCGATCCGGGCGTGGTCACTGCTAGCGAGGAGGAGATCGCCTACCTGCTCGACGAAACGAACCGGGTGTTCCCGGTTGCCGGGCTCGGCGTCGACGACATTCACTACGCGTACGCCGGCGTGCGGCCGCTGCCGAAGCGCGAGTCCGGGCCGGAATCCGCGATCACGCGCAAGCACATCATCAAGAAGCACGGCCGCAAGGCGCGCGGCCTGTACTCGATCATCGGCGGCAAACTCACGACCTACCGCAGTCTCGCCGAGCAGGCCGTGGATTTCGCCGCGCGCAAGGCGGACCTCCCGGCCGGCGCCTGCCGCACCCGCAGCCTGCCGCTGCCGGGCGCGCTTCGCATCGACGCGGCGAAAACCGCGCTGTACGCTGACGACGAGCTGACGCGCGCGTGCCGCAATCGCCTGTTGTCCGTCTACGGCAGCCGTGCCCGTGACGTCGTCGATCTCGCGCGCAGCGGCCACCACGATCAGTACCTCGATGAAGAACAAACGATGCTCGCGTCGGAAGTGGTGCATGCGCTGCGTCACGAACACGCGGTCACGCTGACCGATATCGTGCACCGGCGCATGATGGTGGGGCTCGACGCGGACCAGGGCCGTTCCGTGCAGTCAAGGATCGCCGCCGTCGCGGCCGTGGAGGCGGGCTGGGACGGCAGGCGCCAAAGCGAGGAGCTACGGAATCTCGACGCCTGGAACGCGCGGCTACGGCCGTTCGCCGGCTGAGCCGCGCTACTGCTTGCCGTCGACGACCAGCTGCAGGCCGCCCTTGCCGAAGATGTGTTTCGTGAAGATGCCGTAGATGTGGCCGCACTCGCCGCAGTGCGCAACGTAGAACCACGGCTTGCGTTCCCTCGACTGTTCCTTGCTCGGCGTCGAGAGGATGTTCTCCACACCCTGAACGCCGCAATCCGGACACTTCGGTTCACTCATTGATCATCATCCTGGAAAAATTCGTTGCGCGGCACGTGCGTCGCCGCGAGTCCCATCATACCTTTGCCCGTTATCGCCGCGAGACCGGGTGTCGGTTGCGGGCGGGCCAGGTTCTATAATCCCATCCCTTCTGATTCGTCTGACCGTCGAGAGTTGCCCATGTCAAGCCTCGTATCGCGCCTGGCGCTGTCCGGCGCCGCGATTTTCATATTTTCAGTGACGGTCGCGCCGGCACAGGAACTGCAGACGGCACCGGCCGACGAGCGGCCGCGCATCGGGCTCGTGCTCGGCGGTGGCGGCGCGCGCGGCATCGCGCACATCGGCGTGCTGAAGGAACTCGAGCGACTGCAGGTGCCCGTCGACGCCATCGCCGGCACCAGCATGGGCGCCATCGTCGGCTCGCTGTACGCGTCCGGAAAAAGCAGCGACGAGCTCGAGGCGCTCGGGCCGCGCATCGATTGGGCCGATGCCTTCGTCGACGCACCGCGGCGCGAGCGCCTGTCATTTCGCCGCAAGCAGGACGATGCTGCCTACCCGATCGGATTCGAGGTCGGCGTGCGCGATGGTGAAGTGCAGCTGCCGAAAGGGCTGATCCAGGGACAGAAGCTGCAGCTCATCCTGCGCGAGGAGTTGCTGCACGTTTCTCACATCGTCGATTTCGACGAGCTGCCGATTCCGTTTCGCGCCGTTGCCTCGGATATAGAGTCCGGTGAGGCAGTTGTGATGGGAGAGGGCGATCTCGCGCTCGCCGCCCGCGCCAGCATGTCCGCGCCCGGCATCTTTTCGCCGGCGCAGGTCGATGGCCGGACGCTGGTGGACGGCGGACTGGTCGGCAACCTCCCGATCGACGTCGCGCGGGAGATGGGCGTCGACGTCGTCATCGCCGTCGACGTCGAATTTCCGCTGTATCCCGACGACAAGTTGCAGTCCGCGCTGGAAATCACCGAGCAGATGCTGACCATCCTGATCCGCAAGGAGACGCAGCGGCAGATTGCGACACTGGCCGCGGACGATGTGCTGATCCGGCCCTCGCTCGGCGAATACGCATCGACCAACTTCGCCGCCGTCATGGAGACGATCGAGCCTGGCGAGGCCGCGACGCAGGCAGTGGCTGAAAAGCTTCGCGCGCTGTCCCTGCCAGCAGAGGCGTACGCCGCGCACCGCGCCTCGCGCCGTGCCGCGGCCGGGCTCGACGCGCCGCTCGATTTCGTGCGCGTCGTCGACAGCGGTCCGTTGTCCGCCAGAGTGCTGCAGTCGCGTCTGCGCACCGAGCCGGGCGACCGGGTCGATCCGCAGCGGCTGAGCGCCGACGTGGAGCGACTGTACGGCTTGAACAGCTACGAGCAGGTCGATTACCGCCTGGTCGACGACGGCGAAGGGCACGGTATCGAGTTTCGCACCCAGGCCAAGAGCTGGGGTCCCAACTACCTGAAGTTCGGGCTCTCGATCGAGGACGATTTCGAGGGCGCCACTGCGTTCAACGTCGCGAGCCGGCTGACGCTGACCGGTATCAACGCGCTCGGTGCGGAATGGCGCAACGACCTGCAGCTCGGCACCGAGCCGCGCTTCGTGACCGAGCTCTATCAGCCGCTCAGTTTCGACTCTCGTTTCTTCGTCGCACCCCGCCTGCAGCTGGAGCAGCGCAACCTGCGCCTTTTTGCGGCGAACGAAAGCGTCGCCCGCTATCGTTTCGGCGAGGCGACCGTCGGCATCGACCTGGGCCGGGAGCTCGGTACCTGGGGCGAGTTCAGGATCGGTGCACTGCGCGGCGTTGGCAATGCGCGCGTCAAGGTCGGCGATCCGGCCCTGCCCAACTTCGAGTTCGACAACGGCGGCTTTTTCACGCGTTTTTCGGTCGATACCCTGGACGACGCACAGCTGCCGACACGCGGCACGCGGCTCAACGTCGAATGGCTGATGTCACGACCCGGCGTCGGTGCCGACAGCGAATTCGACACCATAGAGGCGTCGCTGGACCGGGCCTGGACATGGAACGACACCACGCTCATCGCCGGCGTCGAGTACGCGACGACGATCCAGTCGGACGATACGATCCAGGACTATTTCAGGTTGGGCGGATTCCAGCGCCTGTCGGGCCTGGAACGGGGCGAGATCTCCGGGCCGCATGCGGCGCTGGCGCGCCTCGTGCTGTATCGGCGGGCCGGCGGCGACGACGGCGATTTCCTCGACATGCCGCTGTATCTCGGAGCCTCGTTCGAAGCGGGCAATGTCTGGCAGGACCGATCTGCGATGAGCCTCGACACGACGGAACTGAACGGCAGCCTGTTTGCGGGTGTGGATACTTTTTTCGGTCCGGTCTTTCTCGCCGCCGGGTTCTCGGAGCACGGCGACCGGAGTTTCTATCTGTTCCTGGGCAATCCGCCGCGGCGTTGACCAGGGGGTCCCCCTTAGCGCATGACTTTTTCGAGAATCTGTGTGGGCGTGTCCGTAGTGCGGTAGTAGCCGTGCCGCGTCGCCATGTCCCTGAACGCGCGATCGCGTTCCGCTTCCGTGGCGTACCAGTGCAGGCGTTCCCAGTCGTCACCGAGCAGGCGCCCGAACGTGTCGCCGGGCGGCAGCGTCACGCGGATGCCGTATTTTTTTTCCGCGCCGGCGCGTTCCGGCTGCACGAGATTGTGCCGGTGACAGAAATCGACTTCGCTCACTGCGATCCTCCTGAACAGATCGCGCGCATGATACCGCTATCCCCGGTCACCGGCACCTTCGCGATCCTGCCAGCCGAGGATGCGGCGGGTCACGAACAGGTACGGCGGCTTGACGAAGCGCATCCACAGTCGAGCCGGCAGCGAAGGTGTCGCGAGAATCGCACGCTCGCGGTTCGTGAGTTCGCCGGGACAATAGGTCCGCTTGTGCTTCAGCAGGTGGCGCAGGTCATCCCGCGCCAGCGCCCGGAAGAGCCGGCCGCGTCGCGGCGCAAACCAGGCGAGCTGGAAATCGATCAGCGCGGGACGCCCGTCCGATGTGACAAGCAGGTTCGGTTCCTTGGCGAGAGCGTGGTGCGCGACGTCGCGCGCATGCAGGCGCCGCACCAGCGTCTGCGCAGAGGCGAAATACCGGGCATCGGCCGGGCGCGCCTCGTGCAGCGGCCGGCCGGCGATATAGCTGCGATCGAGCTCGTAACGCGACACGCGCAAGAGTTCCGGCACGCCGTCCAGGCCCTCGAGGACGGCGAGCGCCCGTGCTTAGCGAAGCATCAGGAGAACCGCCAGCCAGCGCAGCCACCAGGCCGCGGCACGGGTGTCGCGGCGTATGACGGGGCCTTCCGCGGT
>CALKYK010000474.1 GCA_938003715.1 uncultured Gammaproteobacteria bacterium | reverse complement strand
TTGCCACCAACAGTGGCCGACTGAACGACCGACTGGGCGACGGCGCCGCGATGGTAGACATCCTGCCGTCCCTAGCCCATCACCTGGGCCTAGAGATCCCGGACGCCGTCGGCCGCGAACTCGACGGCGCATCCTTCATCGACTGACAGCGCCGCGGAGCGACCATGAAAGACCAAGCGAAACGAGAGATCGATGCCGAGCGGCGTGCGTTCCTGAAACAGGCCGGTGCAATTCCGGCCGCGTTCTGTCTCGCAGGCTGTGCCACCGGCGCGAGCGGGAGCGCCCCGGTGCAGCGCGCCGGCGCGCCGGGCGCGATGACCGGCTTTGCCGCCGAACCGCTCGACACGGTACGCGTCGCGGTCATCGGTACGGGCCGCCGCGGCCTGACCCTGCTGCGCCTGCTCGCTGCCATCGACGGCGTGGAGATACGGGCCATCTGTGACCCGTATGCGCCGGCGATCGCGCGCGCGACCGCGCTGCTGTCCGATGCGGGAGCCGCAACGCCCGCCGTCTACGGCGACGGCGACTACGCGTACCGTTCGATGCTCGACCGCAACGACGTGGACGCCGTATTCGTCGTGACGCCGTGGCGCTGGCACACGCCGATGGCGGTCGACACGATGCGGGCGGGCAAACACGCGTTCGTCGAGGTGCCCGCGGCGCTCACGCTGGATGAATGCTGGCAGCTCGTCGAAACGGCGGAAGCGACGCGCCGCCACTGCATGATGCTGGAAAACGTCTGCTACGGCCGCGAGGAGATGATGGCGCTGAACATGGTGCGCGACGGCGTGCTCGGCGAACTGCTGCACGGCGAGTCGGCCTATATTCAGGTGCTGCGCTGGCAGATGAAGGATATCGAGGAAGGAAGCGGCTGCTGGCGCACGGACTGGCATACGAAGCGCGATGCGAACCTGTACCCGACGCACGGCCTCGGCCCGATCGCGCAGTACATGGACATCAACCGCGGCGACCGCTTCGACTACCTGACCTCGATGTCGTCGCCGGCGCGCGGCCGCCAGCTTTATGCCGCGCGGGAATTTCCGCCCGATCACCTGCGCAACCGGGCGAAGTACGTCTGCGGCGACATGAATACGTCCATCATAAAGACCGCGCTGGGCCGAACCATCGTCGTGCAGCACGACACGACGACGCCGCGCCCGTACACCCGCCACAACCTGATCCAGGGTACGAACGGCGTGTACGCGCGCTACCCGGATCGCATTGCCGTCGAATCCGAGGGCGACTTTCACGAATGGCAGCACGACATGGCGAGCTGGCGCGAGCGCTACGAGCATCCGCTGTGGCGGCGCCTCGCGTCCGCCGCGAGTGAAAACGAGGGTCACGGCGGCATGGACTACGTAATGCTCTGGGATATCGTCGACCGCCTGCGCAGCGGCCGCGCGCTCGATCAGACCGTCTACGATGCCGCCGCCTGGTCCGCGGTCATCCCGCTGAGCGAGGCGTCGAACGCGGATCGCGGCAACTCCCGGGACTTCCCGGACTTCACCCGCGGCGCCTGGTCGAGTGCGCCGCCGCTGACCGTGGCCGCGTGACGAAGCCGGCGCCCGACTTCCCGCACATCCTCCAGACGTTCGACCTCGCAGGCCACGTCTCCGGCGCGGAGACGTTCGGCAACGGTCACATCAACGACACATACCTGGTGCGCATTGCCCATGCCGATCGCCGGCGCCGCTACGTCCTGCAACGCATCAATGCCGATGTTTTCCCGGATGTCGAAGCGATCATGCGCAACCTGGTACGGATCGCGAAGCACGTCGCCGAACGTTCGGCAGATGACGACGGGCTGCTCGACCGGCAGGTGCAGTTCGCACCGATCCCGACGCGCGACGGTGCCGCATTTTGTCGCGACGAACGTGGCGATGCCTGGCGCCTTGTGCCTTTTATCTACGGCGCGCACAGCATCGACACCGTTTCCGCGCCGGCAGAGGCAGCGGCGGCCGGCAGCGCCTTCGGTCGCTTCCTGACCCTGTTCGCCGACCTCGATTCCCGCGAGCTCGCCGAAACAATCCCGGGCTTCCACGATACGCCGGCGCGTTACCGGCAGTTCGAGGATGCCGTCGAGAACGATGCGGCCGGCCGCGCGGCCGATTGCGCACGCGAGATCGACATGGCGCGTTCATTCGCCGGGCGCTGCGCAACGCTGGAAAGGCTGCGCGAGGCGGGCGAGCTTCCATTACGCGTCGCGCACAACGACGCCAAAATCAACAACGTGCTGTTCGACGACGAGAGCAACCGGCCGGCCTGCGTCGTCGATCTCGACACGGTGATGCCGGGCACGCCGTTGCATGACTTCGGCGACCTCGTGCGCACTGCGACTGCACCGATCGACGAAGACGCGCGCCGCGCGAACGGGATCGATATCGATATCGACTGTTACGAAGCGCTGGCCGCCGGTTACCTGGCGGAGGCCGGCGCGTTACTGAACGGCGCGGAGATCGCACACCTGCCGGACGCCGGGCTGATCATCACGATAGAGACGGGGCTGCGGTTTCTCGCGGACCACCTCGACGGCGATCGCTACTTCCGCACCACGAGGCCGGGGCAGAACCTGGATCGCTGCCGCACCCAGTTCACGCTGGCGAGTAGCATCGAGCTTCATCTCGATCGGCTGCACGAACTGACGGAAGCGGCACACGCAGATACGCTTCGCGGCGGACGAAACGCGTGATCCTCGCGCCGGTCGACATCGGCATCGTGCTCGGCTTCATGGCGCTGACGCTCGTCATCGGCCTCGTGGTCAGCCGCCGGGCCGGGCGCGACCGTGCCAGCTACTTCCTCGGTAACCGCAGCCTCCCGTGGTGGCTGCTCGGGCTGTCGATGGTCGCGACCACGTTCTCCACCGACACGCCAAACCTGGTCACCGATATCGTGCGCACGCAGGGCGTGGCCGGCAACTGGTCGTGGTGGAGCTTCCTCGTCACCGGCATGCTGACGACGTTCGTCTATGCGCGCCTGTGGCGGCGCCTTGGCATCACCACCGACATCGAGTTCTACGAGCTGCGCTACAGTGGCCCAGCCGCGTCGTTCCTGCGCGGCTTTCGCGCTTTCTACCTGGGCGTCGTCTTCAACGTGATGGTGCTCGGGCTGGTCACGCTTGCCGCGATCAAGATCGGCGGCGTCATGCTCGGTCTGTCGCCGGCGACGATCGTGCTCGGCGCCGGACTCGTGACGGTCGTGTTCTCGGCGGTCGGCGGGTTCATCGGCGTCGTCGTCACCGACGTGATCCTGTTCGTCGTTGCTATGGCGGGCGCCGTGCTCGCCGCCTGGTTCGCGCTGGCGCACCCTGCGGTCGGCGGTCTCGACGGGCTGCTGGCGAGCGACGTCATTGCAGCGAAATCGTCGATGTTCCCGAGCTTCAGCGATCCGTCCGCGTGGATCCCGCTGCTGCTCGTGCCGCTCGCCGTGCAGTGGTGGGCAGCGTGGTACCCGGGCGCGGAACCGGGCGGCGGCGGGTACGTTGCGCAGCGCAT
This sequence comes from uncultured Gammaproteobacteria bacterium, assembly GCA_938003715.1. Lineage (GTDB taxonomy): Bacteria > Pseudomonadota > Gammaproteobacteria > Steroidobacterales > Woeseiaceae > SZUA-117. Next base: position 1,300 of record CALKYK010000474.1, on the reverse strand, counting down.
GCTGGCGGCGCGGAACGAGCGTCACGCTCTGTACGCGGTCGCGTTTTTCAATTTCGCTCACTACGCGATCCGGCCGTGGCCGTGGATCATCGTCGCCCTGGCGTCGCTGCTGGTATACCCCGATCTCGACAGTCTCGAAGCGGCCCTGCCGCACGTCGATCCGGGCATCATCGGCGATGATCTCGCCTACCCCGCCATGCTCGGCATGTTGCCCGCGGGTGTGCTCGGCTTCGTCGTGGCGTCGCTGGTCTCGGCGTACATCTCGACAGTGTCGTCGCACCTGAACTGGGGCGCATCCTACGTCGTCAACGACATCTACCTGCGTTTCCTGCGTCGCGACGCGGGTCCGCGCGAACAGGTGCTGGTCGGCAGGCTCGCTACCGTACTGCTGATGGCGGCTGGTGCGCTGGTGGCGCTCGAACTGGAAACGGCGTTCCAGGCGTTTCGCGTGATCCTGACGATCGGCGCCGGCACCGGGCTCCTGTTCATCCTGCGCTGGTTCTGGCGACGCATCAACGCGTGGAGCGAGATTTCGGCGATGGGTTTTTCGCTGCTGGTCGGAATCGGCATGGAGTATCTTGCGCCGGCCAGTATGGACGCGTGGCAGGTATTCCTCGCGAGCGTGCTGATCACGACATGCGGCTGGATCGCGGTCACGCTTTTGACCCGGCCGGAACCGGGCCATGTAATCGACCGCTTCTCCGAATCTATGCGCGGCGAGCACCAAAACGCCGCCCGTTTCCGTGCGGAAATCCGGCGCGGCGTGCTGCTGGCCGTCGTCACCTCGGTGCTGATCTACGGCGTGCTGTTCACGAGCGGCGCTGCGCTGCTGGGCCGTCTGCCGGAGTTTGCCGCATGGTTCGTGATCACCGTCGCCGCCATCGTGCCGACCGTGAAGCTCGTGCGAAAAGCCGGTTTGGCCTGAGCCGACAGGCGTTTGCAGTATCTGGCCGGCGCCTTGCGTGGCTGTGCTGCGCCAAGAATAATGACCGCTCGTCGCAGTCCGGCGAATAACAACAGGAAGCGCCGATTGAAGATCGCCGACGCCCGATTCTTTCCCGTCAGAAGCAAGACCCCGGACCGCGGCGGGCCGGCGCTCCTGTTCGTCAAGCTCGTCTCGAACGACGGCATCGAGGGACTGGGCGAGATCTACTGCACGACGATGAGCCCGCCGGTTTCCGTGGCGATGGCGGAAGACGTGTTAGAGAGGATGCTGGGCGGCCGCGACCCGATGCGAATCGAGTTGCTGGGGCGCGTCGTCTACGTGGCGGGCTATACGCAGCTCCCCGACTCCACGCAG
>CALKYK010000473.1 GCA_938003715.1 uncultured Gammaproteobacteria bacterium | reverse complement strand
GCCATTCGGCCTCGGCGGCACGACCTGCAGGGACTTCAGGAACTCGATCACGGCGTCCCGTTCGTCCTCCGACAGCGCCTCGAATGCCAGTCTCGAGTGCCGGGCCTCTCCATCGTGTGCCAGGGTCGCGGCACGCAATGTCGTGAACAGCCCGTGGTGAAAGTACGGACGCTCGTTCGCGGCGCCCCAGAGTTTCTTGGTCAGGAAGCGGCGGTTGCCGGCGTGGAATTCCGGGGTATTCGCTGCGTGATTGATATCGATCGCCTCTTCGTTCGGGTCACCTGGGCCGGTCGTAATGTCGTGCAGCTTCAGGTCCGTGAACGCCGGTACCCAGACGATCCCGCGTATCGGCTTGAGTCGTTCGCCGGGGAGTCTCCTGTCGGAGAGGTCGACCCGCAGTTCCGGCGCGTCACCAACCTGCAGATTTCCGGGCGGGTTGAACGGGTTCGGCTCGGAGTAGATCCAGCCGTCGTTGTCGAGCGGCAAGGCGGGCACGTGACAGTCGGCACAGCCGATCGAGCGGAACAGCGCGCGCCCTTGTATGGCAGCACGGCGAAGATTGCGCGCCCGGGGCATGACCTGTGCCGGCACCGGCAAGGTAGCCTGGAAAACGGCAACAGCCGTGATGTCCGCCCGGGTCAGCTCATTGGCGAATCCGTCGCCGTCCGCGTCGACACCAGTTCCGAAGCGTTTCGCGGCTGGCATGCCTGGGTGGTGATTGCAGGTATTGTGCTGTGACTGGCCAAGAGAATCCGCGCGGCCGGATGGGTGAAACGGGAGGATTACCAGGCTCGTTGGATCGGCCGGGCCCGCCGTGGCGAGACTTTGCGGCGGCAGTCCCTCGACCTGCGATACATTCCATTCGCCCCCGGGGCCCCGCGCAATGACGCCGAAATGCACACCCTTTGTCGTCAGTTCGGCAGAATCTCCCGGCGGAACGCCGTTCCTGATGGCCTGCAAGTCCGACGTCATCTGGCGTGCCAGCATCTCGATATATCCGGAGCCGAACATGCCGAGGGTCGCGCGATAATTGCCAATCGTCTGCAGTCGGGCATGGTTGCCCGTTTCATCGATAGCCCCTTTTGCCGGGATGCCGTCGGAATGATCGAAGGTCGCGAAGTCGAAGCGTTGACCGGCGACGAAAACGCCGGTGACGAAGTCGCCGCCGCCGCCGGCGATGCCAAACGGTGCGTTGTGGCACCCAGCACAGCCGTTCGAATCCATCGCCGATATGCGGTTGAAATTGCGCGGAAACATCAGAGGGTCGCCCGGGTCCGCAATCGGGTTGCCGACGCCGTTCGTGAAGGGTCGGCCGGCCCCCTGGTCGGGCGTCCACATTGCCGAGAATGCGGCCTCGCCGCGACGCAGGAGTTCTGCAATCGAAACGTCGAATTCCTGTCCGTTCTCCAGGCGTTCGTAGGAGGACAGTTCTTCTCCCGGCTGCTGTGCGTTGGCAATTGCAGCTGCGAGAAGCATCAGGCCGGATAAAAGGAGCGCGAGGTGCAGGCGTCTGATTTTCATTGTTGATTCCTTTTCTGTTGTTCTGCGCTCGCTTCCGGCAAGCGTCATTGATACCAATGATGCTTCGCTATCCTTTCACAGGTGCGTCGAGGTCTGCACCGTCAATTGCGGCGCTTAGGCTCAAATTCACAATTTTGACCGAAGATCGTGCGCCCAAATCGATATGGAACGCGGAATTCGCACATCCACCCACGAAGCTCAGCGTGCCTGCAGCAGCGCGGCAAGACGGTATCCGGCCAGTACTACTTGCTGTTGCGCTATAGAACGCGCATTCGTGAGGTAGTTATTGTCGAGTTCGAGTTCGCGGAGTTCCGATTCGCGCAGTCCACGCAGCAAGTCGACGCGTAATGCTTTCGTGTAAACGTGATCGCGCGCAAGACCCGCGTGCCGCCAGAGCCAGTTATCGATCTTCGCATCGGCAACACGCTCCGCACCCAGCCTGGCATGCGTTGCTGCACTTGCGTCGAATGTACGCATATCCGTGGGCAGTCCGTCCCAGACCGAGTGCAGGTTGCGTGTGCGGGCGTCCCACGCGACCGGAATCTCGTTGCCGCCGCGATCGCCGCGAGGAAAATACGCAGAGCTGAACAATGCCACCGTGTGCAGCGGCTGGTGCAGGTCGCCGGTGAGATGCAGGATCCAGCACAGGGCTACGGCCTTGTCCGCATCTGTGGCGGTCGCGTCGTGCCAGACGCCGAGATTGCCCTGCAGCGCCTGTATCACGTTCAGGTTCTGCCGCAGCGGTGGCGTGAATTCCAGCACCATGTTGTGATCGAGCCGGCCGGCCAGCCGCTCGCGATCTGTTTCCTCGAGGTAGACGGGCACGTTGATGTAGTGCCAGCGGCTGCGATGATATTCGGCGCGCACGTCGTCACCGAGGTCCTGGATGTGGTCAGGCCACACTGCGGCCTGGGTGAAATACCAGGAATCGGCGGCAGCCGCATCGACGTTGTGCGGGAGCAGATCAGCGAAATCTTCGCGAAAACGGGGGTGCGCCCGAATGATGATGGCGATGCGGTCCTGCTCGTCGACGGTCAGTTGCTCCCAGGCGATTGTTGCCGTCTTTCGATGCCCGGTTTCGTGCCACGCCAGCACTGGCGCGGGTAACAGGGTGATGAGCAATGTGAGAAGGATGGCAGGCAAATCGCGTACCTGGCGCTGGTGCATGCGTGCTATGCAGCCGTTAGGATACCGGAATGGCAAAGCTGTATTTCTACTACTCGTCGATGAACGCCGGCAAGTCGACGGCACTCCTGCAGTCGAGCTACAACTACCGCGAGCGGGGCATGCACACCCTCATACTCGCTCCGGATCTCGACGACCGGTACGGCAAGGGCAAAGTCACCTCGCGAATCGGACTCGAGTCGCAGGCAACGACGTTCCGCTCCGACGAAGATTTGCTCAAACTCGTCGATGCGCGTAACAGCGAGCAGGCATTGCACTGCGTGCTGGTAGACGAGGCGCAGTTCCTGCAAAAGGAACAGGTCTACCAGCTCGGTGAAATTACCGACCAACTAGACATCCCGGTGCTCGCCTACGGGCTGCGCACTGATTTCCAGGGCGAGCCGTTCGAAGGCAGCCGGTACCTGCTGGCCTGGGCCGACAACCTGGTCGAATTGAAGGCGATCTGCTTCTGTGGGCGAAAGGCGACGATGGTGATCAGGCTCGACCAGGAGGGCAACGCCATTACCCAGGGTTCTCAGGTCGAAATTGGCGGCAACGACCGTTACGTCTCGATGTGTCGCAGACATTTCAAGGAGAATTATTTCCGCGAGACGCTGGTGCCGCAGCATCACCTGCCGCTGGAGGTGGTCGAGGATTCATAGATCCGGTCGCCCGCCGGGGCGGGCTCCTGCGGTCAATAAAGACGACGACGTATCGTCGTGTCGGGGCGGGCAGTAGCCGGTCAGGCGCTCTTGTTCTGAGTGGACTTGGTGGTCGGAAGAATCTGCGTGTTCTCGCGCGCCAGCAGCCTGCGCATGTCGTCCAGCGTTTTCATCACCGCGGTATCATTGAAGCTCAGGCCTTCCAGCGATGGCCGCACGCTCGCCTGTTCATCGACGAACTTGACGCCGATGTCGCCCAGGTTGATTACGTCGTTGTTTTTCAATACCTGGTTCGAGACACGAACGGAATTGACGTACGTCCCGTTGGCGCTGTTCAGGTCCATCAGCAACGTCGAGTCGCCGTGGCGTACCAGCAGAGCGTGATGGCGGCTGACGAACTTGCTTTCGATCGTGACGTCGTTGTGTTCGGAGCGCCCGATCAACAGGCGAGAACCTGTAAAACGGTAACGCTGCAGCATATCGCCGTTGTGCGTAACGTACAGGACCGGCTCGCCCCAGCTTTCCGCATCCGCACCATTCAGCGCGACTGCCTCACAGCCCGGCGCGGTACCGGTGCTGACCGGCACGACTGGGTGTTCGATCTGTCCGACCTCGACCGGGCATTCCTTCGCATCGGCCAGCGCAAGCAGGGCGAGCCGATCGACGACGCCCGGCCAACCCCCGGACGCGCTATGAATCTCGTCGCAAACAGGGTCGGGAAACACCCCTTCAGGCATCTGGCAACCGCCCGCACGAATTTTCGCGTAGATGTAATCCGCCGTTTCGTCCATGGTCATCGGCTCGAGGTGAAAATCACCGGTCAGGCGCTTCGCGAGGCAATCCGTTGCCGGTGCATTCAGGATATAGGAGATAGCGCGGTCGCTGGAGAGCACCATGCGCAGCGCGAAATCGGCACCAACCCGGATCTCCGCGAGATCGCAGAGCACGCTCATTGCGGTCGGCTTGATCTCGTGCGTGTTCTCGATAAAGAGCATCGGCGGGGCGCCGGACACCGTCTGCTGCTGAACGAACACGCGCAACATGGACAGAAGTTCGTTGACGGAATTGAACTTGTATTCATAGCCGAATTCGCGCAGCACCGCCTCCAGCAGCGTCGTCGTGCTGAGCCCGGCGCCGTTCACCACGGCGACAGATGACTGCTCGTCCTGGGTCTCGGCGAAATGGCGGATGATGGAAGTCTTGCCGGACAGCGTCGGCCCCTGGAAGAGGCCGAGGCCGTGCCGGTGGTTGTAGGTTTTCTGGAGGAAATCGAACGCACGCTGCTGCGCGTCGTAGCACACGAACGCCAGCGGCCGCCCGTGTACGCGGAACGGCTGCTTTTTCAAGCCGGCGTCGCCTAGCTCCATATGTGAACCCGATGCGAGTTGTTTTTTATCTTTTTGATACAGTTACTTCGACGACCCTCTTCATCAATTGAAGTAACCGGGTGATTCAGTCTACGGTCGCCACTGTTGCGTTGCAACGCGATTCAACGATCACGCTACAGATCAGCGGTCCGGAATTGATTCTTAGATTCGATCTTAATTATGGTTTTTAATGCGATGATTTTATCGCAAATATCAACGCCGATACAGCTAAATTGGCTGTCTTCGATAGCCGACAGGCGAGGCTAAAGCATTGACCGCATTACTGTCGGGACAGGGCCTCATCCTACTGCGCGGTGATTGCTGTTTGATCAAAGACCTGGATTTTGCGCTCGGGGCAGGCGAGCTGCTGCTGGTCAATGGCGCGAACGGCAGCGGTAAAACCAGCCTGCTGCGGGCAATTGCCGGCCTGTTGCCGCTTGAGGATGGCGAACTGCGCTGGCGCGGCGAGTGGCTGCGTCCGCACGATCCGCAGTTTCGCGGCGACATTGCCTGGCTGTCGCACCGGGTCGGCTTTAAGAATGATCTCGACCTCGTCGAAAACCTGCGCTTCGAATCCTCGCTGCGAGCCTCGCACAGCCACCGGCTCGAATCGGTGCTCGAACGACTGTCCCTCGCATCGCTTACGGCGCTGCCGTTTCGCGCACTATCGGCAGGACAGCAGCGCCGGGTTGCGCTGGCCAGACTGCTCCTGTCGACGGCCACGCTGTGGATGATGGACGAGCCGTTCACGAACCTGGACCGGGACGGGCAGGCGCTGGTCAGGATGCTGCTCGAGGAACACCTCGCCGAGGGCGGCAGCGCCATCGTCGCGACGCACCAGCCGGTCGAGGTCGATGCACCGATTATCCGGGTGTCACTGTGAATAACGACTCGGGGCCCGGACTGCTGACGGGGCTCGCCGGCGTCATGCGCCGCGATCTCCTGCTCGCCTGGAAGCGTCCAGGAGACGTACTGAATCCGCTGTTCTTTTTCGCGATGGTCGCGACCCTGTTTCCGCTCGCGGTCGGTCCGGGCGAGCAGGCGGTCGTCTTCAGCGGGCCGGGCGCGG
>CALKYK010000472.1 GCA_938003715.1 uncultured Gammaproteobacteria bacterium | reverse complement strand
GCGGCGTGCCGGGTCCGGGCGGTGCGCTGTGCGAGCCGCGCCGCGCGGCCACGCGCGCCGGCAAGATCGGCTACCCGGTGGTCGTCAAGGCGGTATCGGCGGAGCTGCCGCACAAGACCGAGCACGGCGCGGTCGCGCTGGGACTCCGCAAAGCGAAGGCGGTCACGGCTGCGGCAAAGTCGATCGGCAAGCGGTGGCCGCGACTCCTCGTCGAGGAGATGGTCGGTCCCGTCGTTGCGGAAATCCTCGTCGGTGTGAAGCGCGACGACACGTTCGGCGTCACGATGCTGATCGGCGCCGGAGGAGCGCTGGTCGAGCTCCTGGACGACACCGCAACGCTGCTGCTGCCGGTGACGCGCGACGAGGTTGAGCAATCGCTCGGCGAGCTGAAAGTCGCGAAACTCCTGGCCGGCCACCGCGGCAAGCCGGCCGGCGACGTCGACGCAATGCTCGACGCGATCATGGCGATCGTCGACTATGTCGAGGAACACCGGGACTCGATCGTGGAGTTGGACGTGAACCCGCTGATCGTGACGCCGACGGCCGCGGTCGCGGCCGACGCGCTGATCCGCCTGCAGGCCGAAAGGACAGGATGAACTACGACGCATCGACAAGCTTGCCGACCCAACAGAGCTACGTCGCCGGGCGCTACCTGGCGTCGCAATCGGGCGAAACGTTTTCGACCCGCCACCCCGGCAACGACCGCGTCATCTGCGAGATCGAAACGGCCGGGCAGATGGAAGTGGACGCGGCGGTCGCTGCAGCGCGGGAGGCGTTTCCCGCCTGGTCGCAAACGCCCGCTGCCGAGCGCGGCGCGATACTGCGACGCGCTGCCGCCATCCTGCGCGAGCGCAACGACGAACTCGCAGCGCTGGAAACGCTCGACACCGGCAAGCCCCTGTCCGAAACCACGGCCGTCGACGTCGCAACCGGCGCCGACGTGATCGAATTCTTTGCCGGCGTCGCGCAGTCGATACACGGCCAGCACATCGACCTGCCGCCCGCGGCGTTCGCGATGGTTCGCCGCGAACCGGTCGGCGTTTGCGCCGGCATCGGCGCCTGGAATTACCCCATGCAGATCGCGATGTGGAAATCCGGGCCGGCGCTCGCCTGCGGCAACACGATGGTGTTCAAGCCCGCAGAGCAGACGCCGCTCACCGCGCTGAAGCTCGCCGAGATCTACACCGAGGCCGGCGTTCCGCCGGGCGCTTTCAACGTGGTACAGGGTGCGGCGAAAACCGGCGCGATGCTGGTCGGCCACCCCGACGTCGCGAAAGTCACGCTGACCGGCTCCGTCGATACCGGCAAGCGCGTCATGGCGCTTGCGGCGGACGACCTGAAGAAGATCACGTTGGAGCTCGGCGGCAAATCACCGATCGTCGTTTTCGACGACGCCGACTTCGATAACGCGCTGAACGCGGCGCTCGTCGGCAACTTCTATTCGTCCGGGCAGGTGTGCTCGAACGGCACGCGAGTGTTCGTGCACGAGTCGCTGCACAAGGACTTCGTCGCGGCGCTGAAGGAGCGCACCGCGGCGATCAGGGTCGGCGACCCGTTCGACGAGGAGACGCAGCTCGGTCCGCTCGTATCGCGCGAGCACCGCGACAAGGTGCTGGACTACCTGGAACAGGCGAAGAAAAGCGGCGCCCGCCACGTCTGCGGCGGCGACGTGATTGCCGATGGACCGCTCGCGAACGGCTACTACGTGACGCCGGCGGTATTCGCCGACTGCCGGGACGACATGTCCTTCGTCCGCGACGAGGTGTTCGGCCCGCTGATGGCCGTGCTGTCCTTTCGCAGCGAGGACGAAGCGATCGAGCGCGCGAACCTGACCCCGTACGGCCTGTCGGCGGCGGTGTTCTCGAAGAATTTCAATCGCGCGCACCGCATTGCAAACGCGCTGCAGGCCGGCATCGTCTGGATCAACGACTACAACGTGACCCCGGCCGAGGTGCCGTTCGGCGGCTACAAGCAGTCGGGTCTCGGGCGCGAAAACGGACTGCAGGCCATCGAGTACTACACGCAGGTCAAGACGATTTACGCGAACCTGGGCGACGTGCCGAAAACCTACTGAATTGCCGGTCGCCAGAAACGGCTACGTTGCCTCGCTCATCCCGATCCTGAGCCCCCTGGGCACGACCACGCGGTCCACACGCTCGAACAGCAGGTGAATCAGTATCGCCATCACCGCAGCGGGCAAGGCGCCCGCGAGTATCAGCTCGTTGTCGTTCAGCGCCAGGCCGCGCACGATCAGCGTGCCATAGCCTCCGCCACCAATGAAGGCGGCGAGGGTCGCGGTGCCGACCGTGATCACCGCCGAGGTCTTGATGCCGGTCATGATCGCGAGCGAGGCAAGGGGCAGTTCGATGCGACGCAACGTCTGCATGCTGTCGAGGCCCAGAACGCCGGCGATCTCGACGAGCTGCCGGTCGACGCCGATCAGCCCGGCATAGGTATTGCGCACGATGGGCAGCAGCGCATAGAGAAACAGCGCAACCAGTGCGGGCGACTGGCCGATACCGAACAGCGGGATCATGAACACCAGCAGCGCC
>CALKYK010000471.1 GCA_938003715.1 uncultured Gammaproteobacteria bacterium | reverse complement strand
TCTCGTCCGGTGCGCGCCGCGCTCACGCAGCAGTTTCTGCTGGTCGTGCTCGATCGATCCGCGAATCTCGTCGTCGGAAATATTCGCAGCCGGCGGTTCCGGCAGCGACGGGTCCTCGAGTCGAGCAAGCTGCGCCTTTCGATAAGCCTGGTGTGGCTCCGGTGCCGTCGTGTAGTGGCCGTGGCAGTCGATGATCAGCATGGCTCTCTACTCCGGCACGTAGTCGTTGCCGTCCATCAGCTTGCGCGCCGTCCGCAGCAGCGCCGAGCGGCGCACGCGATACTCGCTGCCGTTTTCCTCGATCCCGATGTCGACCGTGAAGCGGCCGCTCGGGTGCTCGATATCGAGCTTGCCGCCCTTGCTGACGCCCGCGACGTCGCGGGCGACGGTACCGGGGATGCAGCACGCGGCCGCGACGCTGGCGGCGCCCAGTACGCCGATCGCCTGGTGCACGCGGTGGGGGATGAATGTGCGGGTGGATATCGCGCCGCCCTGTGCTGCAGGCGAAACGAGGCACATTTTCGGCACCGTCTTGTCGCTGACATCGCCCAGGTTCATCAGGCGTCCCGCGGCAAGGCGAATCGTTTCGACTTTTCTCTTCAGCTCCGCATCGGCTTCGAGGTCTTCCGGCGATTCGTCGCCGCGCTTGCCGAAGTCGGCAGCATCGAGCAGCACGACCGGCATGCCGTTGTCGATCAGGGTGACCGACATACCCTCGATGTCGTCGCGAACGTTGCCGCTCGGCAGCAATGCGCCGCAGTTCGAGCCCGCGACGTCGGCGAAGTCGAGCATCACCGGTGCCGCGGTGCCGGGCACGCCATCGATGCGTGCGTCGCCTTCGTAAGTGACTTCGCCGCCCGGCGTCTGCACCGTAGCGACGGCGATGCCGCCGGAATTGAGCATGCGTATGCGCACGATCGTTTCACCATCAATAGCGTGCACCAGCCCGCGCTCGATGGCATACGGTCCTACGCCCGCAAGGATGTTGCCGCAATTCTGTCCGTCGCTGACGGTGGCCTTGTCGACGACGACCTGCAGGAACAGGTAGTCGACGTCGGCATCGTTGTCTTCTGATCTGGAGATCACGGCGATCTTGCTCGTCAGCGGATGTGCACCACCCATGCCGTCGATCTGCCGCTCGTCGGGCGAGCCCATTGCGGCCAGCAGTAGCGCATCGCGCGCGTGCACGTCGGAAGGCAGGTCGTCGCGGGAGAAGTACAGGCCCTTCGACGTGCCGCCGCGCATCATCACGGTTGGTATCGCGCGCTGCATGGTTCAGTCATCGGACTCGACGTAGCGCAGCCCTTTCTCGGCAAGTCGCTCCCGCATGCCGTACACATCGAGGCCGAGCTCGCCGGCTTCGAAGCGTGCGCGCTTTTCTTCCTCGCTGGCGACACGGGCCCGCGCTTTTTCCAGCACGGCTTCGACGTCTTCACGCGGTACCACGACGACGCCGTCGTCGTCGGCGACGATCAGGTCACCGGCCGCGATACGCTGGCCGGCGCAAACGATTGTCGTGTTGACGTTGCCGAGCGTCTCCTTGACCGTGCCCTGCGCGGAGACCGCGCTCGACCAGACGGGAAACTGCATCTCCGTCAGCGTTGCGATGTCGCGCACGCCGGCATCGATGACCAGGCCCTGCACGCCTCGCGCTTTCAAAGACGTAGCGAGCAGGTCGCCGAAGTAGCCGTCGGAACAGGGGCTGGTCGGCGTGACGACAAGGATGTCCCCTGCCTGGCATTGTTCGACGGCGACGTGAATCATCCAGTTGTCGCCGGGCGCGACTTCGCAGGTGACGGCGCTGCCGGCAATGCTCGCCGGGCGGTAGATCGGTCGCAGTCTCGTTGACAGCAGTCCCTTGCGGCCTTGCGCTTCGTGCACGGTGGCGACGCCGAACTCGGCAAACTCGGCCGCGGCGGGCTGCGGTACCCGATTGATGCGTGTTATGACGATATTCATATCAGCGTCTTTACATGCTCGAACATTTCACCAACCGCCATTTTCTCCGATAATCACCAATAATAGTGTTTTTCCAATTCGATTTATTCTGCATGCCTGCGGTACGGTTTTGCATATTTCGAGAGGTGCACGCACGTGAAAGTGGCCTGGAGAGTTTTCTCCATGTGCACGTCGTTCCTGCTGTTGACCGGATGTGACGGCGAGCCGGACGACAGGTTTGAAAAGCAGGTACACAGCGCTGTCGTCGAGCTGCGCGACGGGGTAACCGAAAAAGAGCTGTCGACGGGTACCCGTGTCGTGATGCTGGGAACGGGAACGCCGGTTCCGGACGCCTATCGGGCTGGAGCGGGAATTGCGATCGTGCACAAAGGTGAGGCCTACCTCTTCGATGTGGGGCCGGGCACCGTGCAGAATGCAATAACAGCGCGGTACAAATACGACATTCCCTCGCTGTACCCCACGGAAATCTGCTGCGTTTTCCTGACTCACCTGCACAGCGACCACACGCTCGACTACAGCGAACTGAACTTCACGTTATGGTGGCGCAGGCGCGAGCGCCTGCTCGCGTTCGGGCCGTCCGGTCTCACGGAAATGACGGATGGCATGCTGGCGATGATGCAGCCTGACATTCGCCTTCGGTCGTCCGGCGATCAGCCGGTCGAACAGGCGGCCGTCTATGCTCCTGTCGCTACGGAAATCGGTGAGGGCATCGTATTCGAGAAAGACGACCTCACTGTAGAAGCCTTCGCAGTGTCCCATGGTGAAATCAGGCCGGCCTTCGGCTACCGGGTTACGACCGACGATCTGACGATCGTGATTTCAGGTGACACGGCATACAGCGAAAGGCTGCTCGAGATGGCCACGGGGGCGGACATACTCATTCACGAGTACATCAGTAACGAGGGCCTGCTCCGCACCAGCACCGCGTTCCAGGCGTATCACAGGAAATCGCACACGATAACGACGGATCTCGGCAGGCTCGCCAGTGAGGCGAAGCCCGGGCTGCTCGTGCTCTACCACGGCCTGCACTATGGCTTGCCGGAGCAGGATGCGCTGGCCGAGGTGAAAGCCGTCTATGATGGCAATGTTGTACTGGCCAGCGATCTGGATTCATTCCCGGTGCAATGACCGTCGAACTGAAAATCAAGCGCGGGCAGGTATGAGCAGCGCCGACAGAAACCTGCTCCTCGAAAGCGGTCTGCCGATTTTCTTCGAAATCGGCAATTTCGACGATCTCGGCCTCGCGCTGCCGCACAACCGCCACGGGCAGACCGTTCGCGTCTGGGCCCGGTCCCTGACCGTCATGCAGAAGCAAGCAATTGTCGTTTCGACGCGCAGCGGCAACGCGTGGCGGCTGGCAAGCGACGAGGGGCCGTACCTGAACGGCTTCGATACCGCACCTTGCCCGTTGTCCTTCCTGTCGACGGGAATGGTTGACCCGTACATGAACGAAATTCTTGCGCTGGCGCGGCAACGCGGAATCGAAATACGCGACATCGTCCTGGTCCAGGACAACTACTACACGATGAAGGGTTCCGCGCTGCAGGGCACGATGACCGGCGGCGCGCTGCCCGTCGATCTCGAAGTCCAGATTGACTGCGATGCCGACGAAACGACGCTGAACGATCTCGTCGAGCACGCCGTACGCGCATCGCCGCTCGACGGGCTGATGCGAAAGGTCCACACCTCGTTGTTCACGCTCACCATGAACGGCGAGGAAGTCGGCGTCGGGAAAGTTGCGTCCATTGACGGGCCGGCCGAGCCGGATCCCGGCGATCGCTTTGCGCAAATCAGGCCCGGCAAAGCCAATGGAGACTTCCCCGAGCTGATCAACCGGCTTGATGCGGTCGAGGCACGGCCGGGCGTCGTCGGCGGTGCCGGCACCAGCCTGCAGACGTCGCAGGACAGGACCCTGCACCTCCGCGTAACCTGCCGATTGCGTCCGGACGGGGTCAAGGAGATCACCCAGGAACTCTTCAGCCCGCTGGGGTCGACGTTTCGATTTTTAAGCGACGAGACCGGGGAATTCGGTGGCAAAGGCGTCGCGCCCGACGCCGTCAGCTACCTGTCGGCGGGCATCGCCTTCTGTTTCATGACCCAGCTCGGTCGCTACGCAAAGATCATGAAAAAACGGCTCGACGAGTACAAGGTAATTCAGGACACGCATTTCTCATTAGGCGGCGCGAGCGGCGGCAGCGGAGAACCGGGCGTGGCGGATGCCGTGGAGACACATGTTCATCTCGAGACACCCGACGGCAAAGATTTTGCGCGGAAGGCGCTGGACATGGGTGAGCAGACCTGTTTCCTGCATGCCTTCTGCAGGACGGCGTTGCATACGAATATCCGTGTCAAGGGTATCGTAGCCGCAGCCTGATCGGCGGCGGGCGAACATAAATTCCGGATCGCACCAGTTCCTGAACCGTCACTATGGCCTGCGCGACTCTGCCAGGTTGTTTTCTACGTCGCCTTCCGTTGCGTCCAGCGCATAGGCCCGCTCGATTGCCGCGCGCCGCCGATCGAGCTCGCGCCATGCTTCACTGTGCTTTGCGTCCTGCTTTCGACGCGCCTCCATCAGTGCGCGATACGCTTCGTCGACATCGGCGCCGAGTGCGCGCTCCTGTTCGAGCTCGCCAAGCGCCGCCTGATGATCTGCGACCAGTTCGAGCCGCTTCACCATCAGCTTGCGATAGGCCTCGTCCAGCTCGCGATGGCGTTGTTCCTGCTCCGTGCCCGCTTCCCGGGTTTCCTGCCCGGGTTCGTTCGTATCGAGGCGTGCCAGTGCAGGGTTCGCCAAACCCAGCATCAGCAGAAGGGCGATAAGAATTTTCGAGGAAAGCTGCATTGTGACCCTTGCCGTCGGAACGAAAACGGCGAAAGGGTCCGTGAATCAGGCCAGCATAGCCACGCGATTCACAATTGTTAACAAGCGGCCCGGGCACGCCCTTATTGCTGAGCGATGGTCAGCAGCTGGTCTGCTGCAACGCGATTGAGCTCCGTCCGGCCGCCATCGGGCCAGTACACGACGACGTCCACTGATTGCGAGGCGCCCAGGCCGAAGTGCGCCTCGGCGGGACTTTGCGACACGTAGTTGTTGCCGGCGGATACTTCGCGGACCTGCGTGCGATTGCCGTCAGTGACCTCAATTCGGGCCCCGATGCCCGCGGTGTTCAAACCCTTGCCGACCAGCCGTATGCCCAGCCAGTGGTTGCTGCCCGACAGGTCATTACGATAGAAAACGACGCTGTCGACGTGATGGTTGTTGGTCAGGACGATATCGATGTCGCCGTCACGATCGGAATCGAAGCAGACGGCCCCTCTTCCCTGGCCGGTATCCATAAGTTGCGCTTCCGTCGCTGCATTCACGAAGGTGCCATCGCCCCGGGACTCGAAGTAGCGGACCTGGTCGCTCGCGTATTCGCTGAAGCCGGACGAATTCCCCGGGTAGGTCTTGTTCCAGCCGTTGACGTGAAAAATGTCCAGGTCGCCGTCATTGTCGAAGTCCTGCATGCAGGCCGCCCAACCCCAGCCGCCGTCGGCGACGCCCGCCGCCTCGGTCATGTCTTCGAATTTGCCGCTTCCGTCGTTCCGGTACAGGCGATTGCCGATGTTCGGGCCGTTCACGAGGTCCGGGTTGCCGAAGATCGACGTCACGAACCAGTCCAAGTCGCCATCGTTGTCGGAATCGCCGGTCACGGAGCCCATTCCGTTCCGGTCCACGATGACGTTGCGATCGGTGGTGTTTAGAAACGTAGCGTCGCCGTTGTTCTCGAATACCATGCTGGTCCCGAAATCGGCCGCAAACAGCAGATCGGGATCACCATCCGTGTCGATATCGGAAAACACCGGTGCAAACGTGTAGTCGACCGAGCCCGGCATGCCTATGGCTTGCCCGATGAGCTGTTCGGCAATTCTCGATTGGATGCTCGCGGTGGTGAAAGTGCCGTCACCGTTGTTCTGCCACAGCGTCTGGGTATCCGGCTGCTGGCCGTTACCCCAGTGCGACAGCACCAGGTCGAGGTCGCCGTCCATGTCGTAATCGGTAAACCCGGCGGAAAACGTGTTTGCTGCCGTTATCGCCAGGCCGGAATTGGCGGTCACGTCGGTAAACCCGTCAGCGTCCTGCCTGAACAGGAAGTAGCGGTCGCCGTCCACGGCGCCGATGAAAAGGTCGAGGTCGCCGTCGCCGTCCAGGTCCGCGAATGCCGGGCCGCTGCCGAGATGACTGACGTCGAGGCCAAGGGTGGCTGAGACGTTCGTGAACCGGTTGTTGCCGTCATTTCGAAACAGGGCGTTCCGCGATCCGTTGCCGGCGACGAAGTAAAGATCCGAGTACCCGTCGCCGTCGAAGTCGGCCGCCGCAAGGCCGCCGCCCATGTGCACCGGCTCGCTGACGTTGTCCGGATCGGCAACGGTGAATACGTGATCGATGCCGGATTCAGTGCTGATGTCGCTGAACGTCGCCCTCGAAGTGACTGCTCCGGGCACGGGTCGGTGCAGCGGTTCCGGCGCCGACGTACCGCCGCAACCGGGCAGCACCAGCGAGAGCGCGAGCAGAAACGCGATAACTGCGATGAGCGTGAACAGTCCTGCGGGTCGTTTGTTGGGCAGCATTTCATCGGTCTTCCGGCCGGGAACGGAAGCACAGGATCTGCCCGCCGAGATCCGGCCGCCATGGTGAAATACTGTAGAAAATCTGTAGCTTTACTGCAGTACCGGCCCCAGGGCGCGTTTCAGCGGCCCGAGGTGAGACTCGAAGTTCCGCCACTGGTCCACGCCACCCGTGTAGATCGGTTGCCGGACCTGCTCCGAGCTTGCGGTACGCACCGTTCGTTCGGTGCGATAGAACGCCAGGCAGGCCGGCTCGAAGTCGAGCCCGCAATGCTCAAGGACGCGTCGAACCTCTTTCTCGGTATCGGTGACGACCGCCTCGTAGTCGACCCGGCAGACCCGGCCCGGCAAAACCGCATCCCAGTGCGCCATCAGGCCGACATAGTCGCGGTAGTAGCGCCCGATGTCCTCCAGGCTGTAGCTGAAATCCTGGCCGCTCGCGAACAGCTGCTTGAACACACTGAAACAGCAGGCCATCGGGTGGCGGCGGGCGTCCAGAATGATCGCGTTCGGCAGGATCAGGTGGATCAGGCCGATGTGGGCAAAATTGTTCGGCATCTTGTCGATGAAATGCCTGGCGCCGGATCGATGCACGGTCGTGCGCTCGAGGTATTCGTTGCCCAGGGCCTCGAAGTCCGCCGCCGTGAATGCCTGCAGTATTCCCGGGTAGCGCAGCGCACGATCCTGCGTTTTCCTGCCGCCGATCCGGCGGGCGATCGATATGACGTCGGGCAGTTCCATCGTGCCCTCGACCTGGCTGTGGCTGGCGAGAATCTGCTCGAGCAGGGTCGAACCTGCGCGCGGCAGGCCGACGATGAAGATCGGGGCGGTAGACGGGTTGCCCGACTGGCCCCTCGAGGCAAAAAAGTCCGCCTGGAAGAATGCCGCTACCTCCTGGATATTGGCGTGGTACTCGTCGGCGTCCCAGCGCAGCGTGTGCCGCCGCGCGGCGTTGCCTTCCGCGTAAGATCGAAACGATTCCCCGAACCTGCCCGCATCCTCCAGCGCTTTGCCGAGCGCGAACAGCAGGTGGATTGAATCCTCCGCGGAGACGGAACGGGATTCGACCTGTTTGCGCATCTGCGCGATGTCGCTGTCGTCGAACCTGAACGTCTTCAGATTGGCGAGGCTCCAGTACGACTCGCCCAGGCTCGGCTGCAGCTCGATCGATTTTCGATAGGCGGCGACCGCGTCGGCATGCCGGCCGACGGTCCGCAGTGCATGGCCCCGGTTGAGGTGCGTCCGGGGCTCGTTTGGCAACTGTTGCAAAACCGCGTCGTACAGCCGGATGGCTTCGTCGACGTCGCCGACGTGAGCCAGGATCGAGGCCTTCATCTGCAGGAACGACGGGCGGTTCGGTTCGGCGTTCAGGGCAGTGTCGATCTCCGTCAACGCTTCGCGATACCGCAGCGTCCGCGTCAGCAGGTTCGCGTAGCTGAGCCGTGCCGGATGGAAGTCGGGGGCGAGCTCGAGGCAATGAAGCAGCAGTGCTTCCGCGTCCTCGAAACGACCGAGTTTCACCCCGACCTCCGCCAGCAGGCGAAGCGCAGCCAGGTTTCGCGGCTCCCGCTTCAAAAGCGCCCGGCAAAGCTGCTCCGCCTCGCCGAGGTTTTCCGCCAGCAGCGCGTCGGCTGCCCTGGCCAGATCGGCGTTGTCCGCACCCAGGGCAATCTGTCGCTGATACGCTTCGCGGCTGCCCGCCTCGTCGCCCCGCTCGGCCCGCAGGTCGCCGATGGCTCTCCAGGCCGTCGCGAGTTCGGGGTCGATCTCGACGGCCCTGGTGAGCGTTTCTTCCGCCTCCGCCCAACGGCCTGCGGCCAGCAATGACAAGCCGAGCTCCGCGAGCGCCGAAGCCCTGGCTTTCGGTTCTCCGGATGCGACGGAGGTGTCGGTGGAAGCGCCCATGGCACTGGCGGCGATACTGTCACGAGCGATCGCGGCGCCGCAATCCCGTGCCGTGAAACTACAGAAAAGCTCAAGAATTTCTACAGGCAGGCGCCATGGCGCCACCCGTGCCGCAGCCTCATTCTTCACCCGCGTATTCGGCGGCGGTGTGACACAACCGCGGCCGCCAATTTACACGGGACGGCCAAAACCCGGCCGGCAAACGAGGTCACCAGAGATTTCAAAAGGGGTGTCCCATGAAGAAGCAAACATCAAAATTCGTTCCACAGGTCGCAACGGGGTTCGTACCGACCGCCGCCGCGACCTCCGCGCTGCTGTCCCCGTTCGCCCTGGCGGAAACGGGCGACCTGGACAGCGGGTTTGGCGACGTCGGCCGGGTAGGGCCCATACTGAATGGCCCGTCCTGGTCGCTCGATTTGCATGACAACGGCTCGATGCTCCTGGGCGGAGGCGACTGGCAGCCCGGGTACAGCTACTGGGGCAGCTGGACGCCACCGGTAACCACCGGCTTCGTCAACCTCCTGTCCGATATCGGCGCGATCGACGCGAGCCTCGCCGCCGCCGTACCGGCGAACACGCAGGTTTTCGACGTCGTGCGCCAGGTAGACGACAAGGTCGTCGCGGTCGGCCGGAAAGTCAGCACTCAGGCCGTTCGCTCGCAGCTGGCCGTACTTCGCCTGCAGGACAACGGCGCACTGGACACGACGTTCGGCAATAAGGGCATGTTTGAGCTTTCCGACGCGAAGCACGGAAACAGCCACATCGGCAGCTCGGTCGTGCTGGATCCCGATGGCCGCATTGTCGTCGCCGGATCGCGGGACGATCGGCTGATCGTCGTACGACTGCTGCCTGACGGTTCGATCGATACCGCATTCGGTGCGTCCGGAATTTTCGAAGGTCCGCGCACGCACGACCTGGCTGCTGCCGATCTCGGCCCACGAGCGACCATCCTGCGTACTGCGTCCGGTGGATACCGGGTGACGGCTTCGAACCAGGCGGGTTGCCAGGTCGTCGGCCTGACCGCGAACGGCGTGATCGACAATTCCTTCGGCACGTCGGGCATTGCCACGGTCGACACGTCGACCGCCTGCCGCTCCATGAGATTGCAGGCCGACGGCCGCCTGCTGGTTGCCGGTATTGCCGGAGCGCAGGGATTCGCGGCGCGACTGCTCGCGAACGGGCAACGGGACGCGACCTTCTCTGCGACAGGCGTTTCAGCCGCCATGTCCGACGCCACCGCAGTTGCCGTAGACGCGGGCGGCTCGGTCGTCGTGGCAGGCCGGCGCGCTGACGGCACAGCCATCATGCGCCTGCAACCGGACGGAACAACCGATGCGATGTTCGGTAACGCCGGAACGACACTCATCGATCTGCAATCCGAGTTCGGCACGCATGCGATCGTCAACGACATGACCGTGCGCTCAGACGGCAGCGTCGTCGCGTCGGGTGGCGAGGACTTTTCGAGGCGGGCGTTTGTGGTTCGACTGCTGGGTGCCGCCGGGGGCGACTCGCCGGGCGTTCTTGGAATGAGCGAGCAATTGCCGATTTTCACCGTCGAAGGGGACGGTGAAGTCGCCATCAACGTCCGGCGCACCGGAGGATCATTTGGTGAAGTCAGTGTCGCCTATGCGGCCCATTCGACTAACCGCGATGCCACCGCAGGCAGCGACTTCGAGGCGGTCAGCGGGCGGCTCAGCTGGATGCATAACGACATCGCCGAAAAGCAGATTCGCGTGCCGATCATCAGTGACAGTACGACAGAACGACCGGAGTATTTCGCAGTGACGCTAAGCGACGCCCGGGGCGGAGCCGGACTCGGAACAATGACCAGTGACATTACGATCGGCGCCGATGGCGCCCCGTTCGGCCAGTTCAGTCTGCCGTTTCAGGTCGACGTCACCGAAAACAGGTCGGCGGAGATCACGGTTTCGAGGGACTATTACTCCACGGGCGCCGTCTCGGTCACGTTGACGCCGCTATCCGGAACGGCCATAGCCGGTGCCGACTTCGACGGGACCCAGGTGACGGTGTCGTGGGCCGACGGCGAGTGGGGCTACAAGACCGCTGTCATACCTATTGTCGACGACTCAGCGACGGAACCAACAGAGACTTTTTCCGTGCAGCTGTCGAACCCGACGGGCGGCGCCGTCATCGGTGCGCCTTCCAGCACGACGGTCCGGATTCTCACGAACGATCAGCCGGTAGCGGCGCAACGCTCGGGTGGCAGTGGCTCAGTGGGATTCATGTCGCTGTTGCTGCTCGGCATGCTGAAGATTGCGCAGGTTGCGGTCACGGCCGTGCGCCGCTCAGGAAAAAAGCGTCGTGCGTGGGTAGCCTCGGAACGGATGAGCAATCGGTAACGGCAAAAGGAAAAGCGCAGGCCACGGATGGCCTGCGCAACCGGAACCGGCGCTCTTACTCCGAATCCTTCTGCCGGGAGTCGTCACGGAACGTCGCGACGAACAGCAGCAGCACACCGAACGCAAACGCCGCCGGCACCCACCAGAAGTCCTGCCAGCGCGCGAGCGTCAGCGCCGGCGCGTCGCCGAGGAAGCCATTGAATAATGCGCCGGCAACCTGCGCGCCGATGAACATGCCGAGACCGTAGGTGACCAGCACCAGGAACCCCTGCGCCTGGCCGCGCACGGCCGGCGTCGACTTCTTGTCGACGTAGATCTGGCCGGTGACGAAGAAAAAGTCGTAGCAGATGCCGTGCAGCAGGATGCCGACGGCGACGGTCCAGAACACGGCGTCGGGCGCGCCGAACGCGAACAGCGCGTAGCGCAGCACCCAGGCCGCCATGCCGATCGCGAGCATCCACTTGACGCCCAGTCGCGCAAAAGCGAGCGGCATCAGCAGCATGAACAGCACCTCGGACATCTGCCCGAGCGACATCAGCGAGGACGGGTTCGGCAGCAGGTTCGTGAGTGCGTTGCTCGTCCCCTGGTCGTAGACGGCGTTGGCGGCATAGATCGGCGCGAAATTGTAGTACGCCGCGAGCGGGATGCTGATCAGGAACGAGCAGGCGATGAAAACGTAGAACGGCCGGCTGCCGAGCTGTCGCAACGCGTCCATCCCGACGATGCTTTTGACGGATACCGCTTCGCCCGCAGCGGGTGGTGGGGTGTGCGGCAAGGAGAAACTGTAGAAGCCGAGAGCCAGGCTTGCGATCGCGGTCGTATAGAGCGGCAGCGGCGTGCGGTCGGGGAGTTCGCCACCGGAGAACTGGCCAAGTACGTAGCCGATGAACAGCCCCGCGACGATCCAGCCGATCGTGCCAAACACGCGGATCAGCGGGAACTGCTTTTCCTGGTCGCCGATGTTGTGAAACGCGAGCGAGTTTGCAAGTCCGAGCGTCGGCATGTAGCACAGGTTGTATAAAAGGAGCAGCAGCACGAACACGGTGGGCGATCCCGTCGCCTGCGGCACCGCCAGCATCACGAGACCGCCCAGGATGTGCAGCCAGCCCAGCACTTTCTCGGTGGCGAAGAAGCGGTCGGCGACC